>JAEXNZ010000036.1 GCA_023439425.1 Pseudomonadota bacterium | reverse complement strand
AGGCCGGTGTTGCCGGCGGTGCCTTCCACCAGTGTCGCGCCCGGCTTGAGGTCGCCACGCTTTTCCGCGGCCTCGATCATCGACAGCCCGATGCGGTCCTTGATCGACCCCCCGGGATTGGCGCTTTCGAGCTTCAGAAACAGCTCGCACACCCCGGTATCGAGGCGCTGGGCCTTGACGATGGGGGTATTGCCAATAAGTTCGAGGACGGAGGAATGGATGGTCATCGGGTCAGATCAATTCGCGCCGCAATGCGGCCGGACCCCCGATTATCCGACATTCTGCCCCTGAAAAGACGACGCGGACGGTGCCCGTCGACGAGGTGACGGACACCGCCCGCGGCGGTAGGCGTGGACGTGGGTGTTAATGGAGCGGGGAGGCGTACATGCGTTCGAGCTTCTGCTTGGCCAGCAGTTTCTCGCGTTTCATCTGGCCCAGGGTTTGATCACCTACGGGGAGCACGCCCAGCTCGGCGTCCATGCACTGTTTGTTCAACTTCTTGTGCGTGTCGTAGAGCCTTCTGAATTCCGGGTCACGCTCGCGGCGTGCATCGATCTCGCTCTGGGGCTGACCTTCAAACATGATGAACCTCCTATCGCTTGTATCGCATAAACAAAGACGCCCCGGCCTGGCGGCACGGGGCGTGGCTTTGGGAGGAGCAGCCGGCATCAACCGAAACCGCAGGTGCACCCTGACGCAGCGCCCGGGGGATCCGGACTTCAAACTGCCGTGGTGCGTGCGCCTGGTACATCGGCCCGGCCCTCCAGTTGCCCGGGAAGCAGAATCGCTGCCCGGACAACCGACCCTACGCCTGCCGCCGGGCAGGTTCAAGGGTTTCATTTGAAATGGGCCGAACGCGCCAGACGAGGTTCAGCCTGAACGCGCAGTTGAACGAAAAGGTAACAAAAACATGGGGTTAAAGGAGTCACGACCAACGGTCGTGACCCACCAACCAACGGTCGTGACCCACCGGCGCGGGTAGGCCGTGACCGTTGGTCATGGCCCGGGATCCGTCACGGGGCCACGATGACCTCGGCCGAACGGGCCTTGGTGGCGGCGGCCTTCTTGCCGCTGACCTGGAACCGGCTGGCGCTGACGCCTGCCGCGACCAGGGCATCACGCAGCGCCTCGGCACGCTTCTGGCCGACGCCGGCGGCGGCGTCATAGGCCTCGATCCGCACCCGGCCCTTCTTGCCGATGTTCAGGTACTCGGCCAGCGCCTTGGTCTGGCTCTTGGCCCCACCGGACAGGCTGGCCTGCCCACCGGCAAAGGCGTCGCCGGCGAAGGTGAACACCTCGCCGCGGCTGTCGAACTTCGACCCCGGCAACTTCGCTCCGGAGACCAGCTCGGCTTCCTCACGGGCCAGCTTGGCGGCGTTTGCCTGGGCGGCATTCAGTCGCGCGCTCTGCTTGCCGGCCACGCTGGTCAGCGCGGTTTCGGCGTCCTGGCGGGCCAGGGTCTCGCTTTCCGCGGCCAGGCGCAGGCGCTCGGCCTCCTCGGCCTGGATCTGGGCCTGCACGCGCAGGCGCTCGTTCTCCTGGCGGATGCGCTGCGATTCGCGGCGGGTGGCCTCGATCAGCAGGTCGCTGCGGGTGCGCTCGAGCTCACGGGACTGGCGCTGGGCCAGGGCGGTGCGCACGCTGGTTTCGGCGATTTCGACCCGGCGCTCGGCCAGATAGCGGGCCTGGTCGATGTCGCGGCGCTTGGCCTTGGCCAGATCGGCCACGGCCTGCTGGGCCTGCAGGCGCTCATACGGAGCCAGTTCGGCGGTGTTGGCATTGGCCTGGATGGCCAACAGGCGCTGGTTGAGCTGGGCCACGGCCGGGTCTTCGGCGGCGGTGGCCAGCAGCGGCAGGGCCAGGCCGGCGGCCAGCAGCAGGGCGGCGGGGGTGCGCAGGGCGGTCTTCATCAACGGCCCTCCGGGGTGGCCAGCTGGCGTTCCAGCTGGGTCACCTCATTGCGGTGCAGCTGCAGCTGGGCCATGGCAGTGGCCTCCTCGCTGCGGGCGCGGGCCAGGTCGGCATCGACGGTGGCACGGGCAGCCAGCACGGGCACGTTCTTGCGCTCGCGGCGGTCGCCGGCGGCGGCCTGGGCCTGCTCCAGGCCTTGCCGCGCAACAGCGATGAGGTCCGGGGCGTACTGGTCGGCGTCGGCCTGGGTGGCCTTGTCCACCGCCTGGCGGGCCTGGGCCAGCTCCAGCGCGCCGTCCTGGGCCAGGACCGGTCCGGACAGCGCGAATGCGCACGCCATCACGCATCCAGAGATGAAAACTGCCGGGGTACGTCGTATTTGTGCGAAGCTACGATTCATTGGGGGGGCCGTTGCCAGGTTGTCTGTGCACGGCCATTGTCGGAAGCCTGCGCCGTGCTTGCAATGGCACGAAGCCGTTTGTTGGGGAAAGATTTCGCATGGATATCGGCTATTTCCTGAAGCTGATGACCGAAAAGAACGCCTCGGACATGTTCTTGACCACCGGAGCCCCGGTGTACATCAAGATCGAGGGCAAGCTCTACCCGCTCGGCAACACCGGGTTGCCGCCGGGCATGGTCAAGAAAATCGCCTATTCGTTGATGGACGAGGGCCAGGTGCCGCAGTTCGAGCGCGACCTGGAGCTCAACATGGCCATCGCCCTGCCCGACGCCGGGCGCTTCCGCGTCAACGTGTTCAAGCAGCGCGGCGAAGTGGGCATGGTCATCCGCGCCATCCGCAGCAAGATTCCCAGCATTGAAGAGCTGAATCTGCCGCAGGTGCTGAAGGACGTCATCATGACCCCGCGCGGGCTGGTGCTGGTGGTGGGCTCGACCGGTTCGGGCAAGTCCACGTCGCTGGCGTCGATGATCGACCACCGCAACAGCACCACCACCGGTCACATCCTCACCATCGAGGACCCGATCGAGTACCTGCACAAGCACAAGATGTCGATCGTGAACCAGCGCGAGGTCGGCCTGGACACCCATGCCTTCCACAATGCGCTGAAGAACGCGATGCGTGAGGCACCGGACGTCATTCTGATCGGCGAAATCCTGGACGCGGAAACCATGGAGGCGGCCATTGCGTTCGCCGAAACCGGTCATCTGTGCCTGGCCACGCTGCACTCGAACAATGCCGACCAGACCATCGAGCGCATCCTGAACTTCTTCCCGGAAAGCGCGCACCGCAACGTGCTGATGAACCTCTCGCTGAACCTGCGTGCGGTCATCTCGCAACGCCTGGTGAAGGGTCAGGACGGCCGCCGCCTGCCGGCGACCGAAGTGCTGATCAACACCCCGATGATCCGCGACCTGCTGCGCCGCGGCCAGGTGCATGAAATCAAGGCGGCGATGGAAGGGTCGCTGGAAGAAGGCATGGAAAGCTTCGACCAGTGCCTGTTCCGCATGGCCAAGAGCGGCATCATCGAGCAGGAAGAGGCGCTGCGCGCAGCCGATTCGCGCGATGGCCTGGCCCTGAAGTTCCGCCTGTCCGAAGGCGGCAGCGGCGAGCATGATCCGTACGCGGATTATTCGGCGGCCACCCCGGCCAGCATCACGCACGGGTTTTGATTGACGGAGGTATCGACCGTTGGTCGATACCCTCACACCGCGTCGGGCTGGTTTTCCGGCCGCGCGGCCTCGAATGCCGGTAACGCCAGACACGCCGCTTCAATCCGCACCAGGGTCGGATACGGCCCCAGGTCCACATTGAAGCGTCGCGCGTTGTACAGCTGCGGCACCAGGCAGCAATCGGCCAGCGTGGGCGTGTCGCCGTGGCAGAAGCGCCCGGTCTCCACCGATTCCACCAGCATCCGCTCCATCGCCTCGAAGCCCAGCTGGATCCAGTGCCGGGTCCAGTCTTCGCGCTCGACCTGCGGCACGCTCCAGGTATCGCTGAAGAACTGCATCACCCGCAGGTTGTTCAGTGGGTGGATGTCGCACGCCACCAGCTGGGCCAATGCGCGCACCCGAGCACGCCCAGCCGCGTCGTCCGGCAGCAGCGAGGGGCCGCCGAACACCTCGTCCAGATACTCCAGGATCGCCATTGACTGGTGCAGCACCTGCTCGCCGTGGCGAAGGGTGGGCACCAGCTCCTGCGGGTTGAGCGCGGCATAGCCCTCACTGTGCTGCTGGCCGCCGTCGCGGACCAGATGCACCGGGGTGATGTCGTACGGCAGGTCCTTCAGGTTCAGGCCGATGCGCACGCGGTACGCGGCGCTGGAACGCCAGTAGCTGAACAGTTCGATGCGGATGGCGCTCATGCTCAGGGCCTTGCGGCCTGTTCAATGCGCTGCTCGATCGCGCCGAAGATGCTCTCGCCGGCGGCGTCGAACATTTCAATGCGGACTACGTCACCGAACGACATGAACGGCGTGCTCGGCTTGCCGTCGCGCAGGGTTTCCACAGTGCGCTGCTCGGCAAAGCAGGAGGCACCCTTGCTGGTGTCCTCGTTGGCGATGGTGCCGGAGCCGACGATGGTGGCCGCGCCCAGCGGGCGGGTCTTGGCCGCGTGGGCGACCAGCTGGGCGAAGTTGAACTGCATATCCACGCCCGCTTCCGGCGCACCGAACCACTCGCCATTGATATGGGTGACC
>JAEXNZ010000416.1 GCA_023439425.1 Pseudomonadota bacterium | reverse complement strand
GTCCGGCATCGAGCCGGCTCCGCGCGGCTTGCCGCAGGTGGAAGTGTCGTTCGACATCGACGCCAACGGCATCCTGCACGTGTCGGCCAAGGACAAGAAGACCAACAAGGAACAGAAGGTCGAGATCAAGGCCGGTTCGGGTCTGTCCGAGGACGAAATCGCACGCATGGTGGCCGACGCCGAAGCCAACCGCGAAGAAGACAAGAAGTTCCACGAACTGGTCCAGGCCCGCAACCAGGCTGACGCCCTGATCCACGGTACCCGTACCGCGATCACCGAACACGGCAGCAAGGTCGGCGGCGATGTGATCGGCAAGGTGGAATCGGCCCTGGCCGACCTGGAAACCGCGATGAAGGGCGACGACAAGGCGCAGATCGAAGCCAAGTCGAAGGCCCTGGAAGAAGCCGGCCAGTCGCTGTTCGCTGCCGCTTCGGCCGCTGACCAGGGCGGTGCCGCCCCGGGTGGTGAGTCGGCTGGCAACGGTGGTTCGGCCGCCCACGACGACGTGGTCGACGCCGAGTTCACCGAAGTCAAGGACGACAAGAAGTCCTGATCCAGACGCGACACGGGACGCTGCGCAGGCAGCGTCCCGTTGTCACATCTCAGATCCTGACCGCCGCAGCCCGGTGTGTCGGGGGCGATACCCGACTGCCGGACAACGATTGAAGTTATGAGCAAGCGCGACTATTACGAAGTGCTGGGCGTGACCCGCACCGCCAGCGAAGAAGAACTGAAGAAAGCCTATCGCCGTTGCGCGATGAAGTTCCATCCTGACCGCAATCCGGGCGATGCGGCGGCCGAAGCCTCCTTCAAGGAGTGCAAGGAAGCCTACGAAACCCTGTCGGATGCGAACAAGCGCCGCATGTACGACGCCCACGGCCACGCCGCGTTCGAGCACGGCATGGGCGGTGGTGGTCCGGGCGGCCCGGACATGGGCGACATCTTCGGCGACATCTTCGGCAACATCTTCGGGGGTGCCGGCGGTGGTCCGCGCCAGGCGCGTCGCGGTGCCGACATCGGTTACGTGATGGAGCTGGACCTGGAAGAAGCGGTGCGGGGCATCGAGCGCCGCATCGAGATTCCGACCCTGGCCGAGTGCGATGACTGCAACGGCAGTGGCTCGGAAGACGGCAAGGTGGAAACCTGCTCGGTCTGCAAGGGCCATGGCCAGGTGCGCATCCAGCGCGGCATCTTCGCCATGCAGCAGGCCTGCCATAACTGCAACGGCCGCGGCCAGATCATCCAGACTCCCTGCAAGACCTGTCACGGCAATGGCCGTGTCGAGGAAGACAAGGTGTTGTCGGTCAAGGTGCCTGCGGGCGTCGACACCGGCGACCGCATCCGCCTGGCGGGCGAAGGCGAAGCCGGCCCGGCCGGCACGCCGCCGGGTGACCTGTATGTGGAAGTGCGCGTGCGCGAGCACGACATCTTCCAGCGCGACGGCGATGACCTGCACTGCGAGGTACCGATCCGCATCTCCCAGGCGGCATTGGGCGACACCGTGCGCGTGGCGACCCTGGGAGGCTATGCGGAGATCCGCATCCCGGCCGAAACCCAGACCGGCAAGCTGTTCCGCCTGCGCGGCAAGGGCGTGCGTTCGGTGCGCAGCCGCAGCGAAGGCGATCTGTACTGCCGCGTGGTGGTGGAAACCCCGGTCAACCTCACCGCCGAGCAGCGCAAGCTGCTGGAGCAGTTCGAAACGACCTTCGTCGGCGAGGAAGCACGTAAGCACTCGCCGAAGTCGGCCACCTTCCTGGATGGCGTCAAAGGCTTCTGGGACCGCATGACGTCGTAAGCCGGGTTGGTTCCATTGGTAACGAAAAGCGCCGGCAATGCCGGCGTTTTTTTATAATGGACGCATGAACGAACCCCTCGAAAGCCACCTCGTCCACGGCCGTCGCCAGCGCCCGGACGGTCCGTCGCCGGTCGACGTCATCTCGGTCCAGTCCCAACTGGTCTACGGCCATGCGGGCAACAGCGCGGCGGTGCCGCCGCTGCGCGCGCTGGGTGTGCGCGTGGCGGAGATTCCCACCACGCTGCTCAGCAACGCGCCGTTCTATGCCACCACGCGCGGCCGTGTGCTGCCGTCGGTCTGGTTCGCCGACCTGCTGTTGGGTGCGGGCGAACGCGGCCTGCCGCAACGCGCGCGCATGCTGGTGTCGGGTTACTTCGGCAGCGTCGGCAATGGTGCGGCGTTTGCCGATTGGCTCGATGCGGTGCTGCCGGCCTCGCCGCAGCTGCGCTACTGCCTGGATCCGGTGATTGGTGACACGCATACCGGCCCCTACGTGGAGCCAGGGCTGGAGACCATCTTCGCCGAGCGCCTGCTGCCGCATGCCTGGCTGGTCACGCCGAACGCCTTCGAGCTCAATCGCCTGACCGGGTTGCCCAGCCTGGAAGAAGGCGATGCCATCGTCGCCGCGCAGGCACTGCTGGCACGTGGCCCGCAGTGGGTACTGGCGCACAGCGTCGGCGGCGAACCCGGCCAGCTGGTCACCCTGGCGGTCAGCCGTGAAGCCATCTGGCGTTGGTCCTCGCCGCATCTGCCGGTGGACGTGGCCGGCACCGGTGATGTGCTGATGTCGTTGCTGGTCGCTTTCCTGCTGCGTGGCGAGGCGTTTGAACAGGCGATCTCGCGCGCCATCGCCGGCGTGCACGTGGCGCTGGAAACCACCCTGGCCAACCATCACGAAGAATTCGACGTGCTGGCTGCCGCACCGGCCGCGCTGGCGTTCCCCGACCGCTTCGTCACCGAGCGTCTTGCGTGAGCGTGCGTCCGCTGATCGGCATCGTCGGCAGTGCCGGGGCCTACGGGCGCTGGCTGCAGCGCTTCTTCGAGCAGCGCATGGGCCTGGAGGTGATCGGGCACGACCCGGCCGATCCAGAGTCGCATTCGCCGGAGGACCTGCTGGAGCGCGCGCAGGTGCTGATCTTCTCCGCACCGATCCGGCATACGCCGGCGCTGGTGGCCGAGTACGTGGAACGCTCGGCCGGGCGCGAAGCCGGCCGGTTGTGGCTGGACGTCACCTCGGTCAAGAGCGCACCGGTGGCGGCCATGCTGGAATCACAGGCCGAGGTGGTCGGTCTGCATCCGATGACCGCGCCGCCCAAGGCCCCAACCCTGAAGGGGAGGGTGATGGTGGTCTGCCAGTCCCGTGTAAGCACGTGGCAGCCGTGGGTGGAGGCGCTGTGCGCGGCGCTGGAAGCCGAATGCGTGCAGGCCACGCCCGAACACCACGACCAGGTGATGGCGCTGGTGCAGGCGATGGTGCATGCCACCCATCTGGCCCAGGCCGGCGTGCTGCGCGAGTACGCGCCGCTGCTGGGCGCGCTGCCGGCGCTGATGCCGTACCGGTCGGCTTCGTTCGAGCTGGATACCGCGATCATCGCGCGCATCCTGTCGATGAACCCGGTGATCTACGAGGACATCCAGTTTGGCAACCCGCATGTGGCCCCGATGCTGGAACGTCTGCTGGGCCAGCTGCAGCAGCTGCACCAGCAGGTGCTGCAGGGCGATGACGCGGCGCGCGCGGACTTCCGCCATCAGTTGTTGCGGGTGAACCGCGAGCATCAGGGTGACGCGCAGCTGGCCGAAGGCAACTACACGTTTGAACGGGTGGGGTATCTGCTGGCCGACCTGACCGAGCGAAACGCAATCAGCGTGCACCTGCCGGAAGACCGGCCCGGCTCGCTGCGCGAACTGCTGCATGTGTTCGAGCGGCATGGCGTCAGCCTGGCGTCGATTCATTCCTCGCGCACGCCGGGCGGCGAGGTGCATTTCCGCGTGGGGTTTGTACCGGGCAGTGATCTCGCGGCAATGGCGCGTGCGGCGCAGGAAATCGACGCCAGCGGCATTGGTCGGGTGCTGTCGCGCTGAGGCGATGGGCAGTTCATCCACAGGGGGTGTGGATGAACTGCGCACAAAGGTGTGGATAAGTGCGGGCAGGTCCCGGCAGGCAACGCTGTCAAGAGACCTGGTGATTAATTGACCAGCGTTACGTGTTCAACGTCAGGGCACCATCGCGCGTGTGGTACTGGCGACCATCCCGCTCGAGCGGCTCACCGGAATCCAGCTCATAACGCTTTTCGCCGCCATCGGCCTGGTCAGCGACGAACTCCAGAATGATGCGGGTCTCGCCATTGGCATCAGTGGCGGGGAACTGGCGGAACGACATGCAGCACCTCCTTCAGCGGCCTGTTGGGTAGCGCCACCATGCGACCGCTGCCGTTACCGGCGCGTCATCAATCGATGAATTGCAGTCGCGCCAGTTCAGCGTACAGACCGCCTTCGGCCAGCAACTCGGCATGGGTGCCCTGGGCGACGATGCGGCCATGGTCCATCACCACGATCCGGTCGGCCTTGAGCACCGTGGCCAGCCGGTGCGCGATCACCAGGGTGGTGCGCCCGGCCATGAGCCGCTCCAGTGCCTGCTGCACGGCGCGCTCGCTCTGCGCGTCCAGTGCGCTGGTGGCTTCGTCCAGCAGCAGGATGGGCGCGTCCTTGAGCAGCGCGCGGGCAATCGCAATGCGCTGCTGCTGGCCGCCGGACAGGCGCGCGCCGCGCTCGCCCAGCTCGCTCAGGTAGCCGTCGGGCAGGGCCTGCAGGAAGTCGTCGGCCTCGGCGGCTTCGGCGGCGCGCTGCACCTCCTCGTCGCTGGCGTCCAGCCGCCCGTAGCGGATGTTGTCCAGCGCGGTGGCGGCAAACAGGGTGGGCTGCTGTGGCACCAGCGCCATCTTCGCGCGCAGCTGCGCCGGGTCGAACTGGCGGATGTCCACGCCGTCCACTTCCACGCCACCGGCGGCCGGGTCGTGGAAGCGCAGCAGCATCGACAGCACCGTGCTCTTGCCGGCACCGGAGGGCCCCACCAAGGCCACGGTCTCACCCGGGCGCACATGCAGATCAAAGTGATCCAGCGCGGGCGTGTCCGGGCGTTGCGGGTAATGGAACACCACATCGTTGAAGCTGATCTCGCCGCGCAGCGGGGCGGGCAGGGCCAGCGGGTGCGCCGGCGGGGTAATCTCCACGTCTTCCTGCAGCAGCTCGGCGATGCGGCCCATGCCGCCCGAAGCCCGCTGCAGTTCGTTCCAGACTTCGGCCAGTGCGCCCACCGAACCGCCGCCGATCAGTGCATACAGCACGAACTGGCCCAGCGTACCGGCACTCATGCGGCCGTCAATGACATCGTGCGCGCCCAGCCACAGCACACCGACGATGGCACCGAAGATCATCACGATGGCAACGGCGGTGACCAGCGATTGTGCGGTGATGCGGCGGCGCGCGGCCTTGATCGACTCGCCCAGTGCCGCGTTGAAACGCCCGCGCTCGTAGGGCTCACGTGCATGCGCCTGGACCGTGCGCACGGCCCCCAGCGTTTCCGCGGCCAGCGAATTGGCGTCGGCAATGCGGTCCTGGCTGGCCCGGGAGATGTGGCGCAGGCGGGCGGCCCCGATGAGAATCGGCAGGATCGCCAGCGGAATGCCCACCAGCGACCAGGCGGCCAGCCGCGGGCTGGTGATGAACAGCATGGTCAGGCTGCCGATCACGGTGACGCTGCTGCGCAGGGCCACCGACATGGTGGAACCAATCACGCTGCGCAGCAGTTCGCTGTCAGCGGTGAGTCGGGAAACCAGTTCGCCGCTGCGGCTGCGGTCGTGGAAGCCCGCCCCCAGGCTGATCAGGTGGGCATAAAGACGGCTGCGCAGG
Organism: Pseudomonadota bacterium; assembly: GCA_023439425.1. Classification (GTDB taxonomy): domain Bacteria; phylum Pseudomonadota; class Gammaproteobacteria; order Xanthomonadales; family Xanthomonadaceae; genus Stenotrophomonas. The sequence goes on along the minus strand of JAEXNZ010000416.1, from coordinate 1,531 downwards.
TCGGCGACCACTTTCTCGCCCAGCATCGAAACGAAGAAGAAGCGCGCGGCGGTGGCCAGCGCCAGCACCACCGCGACCAGGAACAGCAGGGCGAAGGCGCGGTTGATGTCGCCATTGCTGCTGAAGCCGTGGTCGATCATCTGCTTGACGGCCGGCGGCAGGCTGAGCGTGGCCGCTGAGGATATCGCCAGTGCGACCAGCCAGGCCGAGAACAGCCCGATATGCCGGCGCACGAACGGCCACAGCGTCCCCAGGCTGCCCAGGCGGCGCAGGGGTGGGGCAGGCGTGGCGGAAGTGTCAGTCATGTGGGGGATCCTGGGGCAGTGCGCAGATGCACGCGGATACGATCACGTGTGGCGTCGCGCAGGCGGATTTTCAACGGTTCCACCTGGTCGGCGGGCAGTCGCAGCTGCAGTTCCACGCCGCGGGCGGTAAACGACTCATCGAGTTTTTCAGCGGCGTGCGCGGCTACGGCCGCGTGCAACGTGCCCAGATCCTCGAACGAGGCCTGTACCTCCAGCTCGGCCAGGGCAACCAGCGGCAGCCGCGGCGCGGTGCGCAGGCATTCGGCGGCAGTGCCGCCATAGGCCCGCACCAGTCCGCCCGCACCGAGTTTGATGCCGCCATACCAGCGGATCACCACCACCATCACCCGGTCGAAGCCCTGGCCATCGATAGCGGCCAGGATCGGGCGGCCCGCGGTGCCGGCGGGTTCGCCGTCATCGCTGGAGCGGTAGTCCTGGCCATGGCGGTAGGCCCAGCAGTTGTGGGTGGCATCGGCCACCGCCACCTGCTGCAGGAAGTCGAGTGCGGCGGCGGCGCTTTCAATCGGCGCAGCGTGCGCGATGAAGCGGCTGTGCTTGACGTCCAGGCTGTGGCTGACCGGTTGGGCGAGTGTATCGGGCATCGCCGAGCATTCTAGTGGGCCGCGCTCAGGAATCGAGCAGTGCGCGCAGATCGCGCGGCACCCGCACTTCCGGGTAGTGCTGCAGGTAGCGGCGCAGGCTCGCGCGTGCAGTCTCCAGATCGCCGGCATCGCGACGTTCCCGGATGCGCTCGATCCATTGGCGGCGCGGCAGCAGGGCGTCGGCATCCACGGCCGTGGTGATCGCCGACGATTCCGGTTGCCCGCCGAAGTCGGCCGGCGCGGCCATCGCCGCAGCCGGTGCCGGCATCTCGCCGCGTGCTGATGCCGCCGGCGCGGCGCGCTGGGCGCGCAGGGCAGACCTTTCGCGTGGCGTCTCGATCTTCGAGCCGGTCACCTGGATGGCGTCCAGTGCCACGCGCTCTTCCGCCGCAGGTGCGGCAGCCTTCTCGGCCGGTGCCTGTGCCTGCGCGGGCGCAGGCGCAGCCGCAGGTGGAACCGGTATCGGCGGCGCTGCGCTGTACGTGCCGAGCGTCAACTCTTCCGTGGGTGCCGGTGCTGCTGGCGCGGGAGCTGCCGGCGCGGTAGCCGGTCGCTTGACCGGCGCTGGCGGGTCCGCTGCCCCGGGAGGCGCATTGCGGGCCGGTGCCGGTTCCGTGACGGCCG
>JAEXNZ010000355.1 GCA_023439425.1 Pseudomonadota bacterium | reverse complement strand
CGGCCGTCCTGCTGGCCCACAACCACCCCAGTGGCAACACCGAACCCTCTGCGGCGGACCGCGCACTCACGGTACGACTAAAGGCGGCCTTGGGGCTCGTGGACATCCGGCTACTGGACCACTTTGTGGTCAGCGGCGCCGAGCTGGTTTCGATGGCGTCTCGGGGATGGGTCTGACGGGCCGCAATGAAGGATGAGCATAACGCCCGGCCCAAAGGGGCCGGGCAGGTGCTGGGAATGCTTCGACCGGTGGGTGTGGTCAGTCTTTTGCAGCAAGCGCCTTTAACGCCTTGGCCTGTTCCCGATCGGGCATATCCAGCAGCTTCACCAGCTTGGGAAGCAGGGTGGGGTCCTGTACCAGTGCGGGGATCAGGGTGGCTAAGGCATCCCGCTGGGTGTCGTCCGCCTGGGCTAGGGCCAGGATCGCATCGGCCATCGCGGCGTCGTCGGCCAGCAGGTAGGCCGCAGGCACGTCCAACAACTGCGCCAAAAGGCCGAGGTTGTCAAAGCCTATTGCGGTTACCTGGTGCTCGTAGCGGTTGATCCGCGAGGAGCCTTTTTCCTTACCCAGGCCCATGCGATCCCCCAACGCGCGCTGACTCAGGCCACGCAGCTGCCGCGCCTGAATCAGGCGGGCGGCGAACAAGGCGCGTGGTGAGAGTTCGGACATTGAGTAGTCGGAGGGCGGGGATGTCCCGAATCATGACGAAACCTCTATTGGTGTGGCAGACTCTATCTGACGGATAGAGGTATAGTAATTCAAGCGCCGGCGTCTCGTGCGAGCGAGCAAGCTGGTATCAACGAAACCTGTGAAAAAGGTGATTAATGAAAGGAATCGGTCGATGGGCTGCTCTCGGGGCAGTGTTGCTTTTGTCCGCTTGCAGTAAGCCAGTCCTGGACTGGCGTAACGCCGAGCTGAGCAATGGGACGATTTACGAATCAGGTTCCAATGAGCCGTTCAATGGCCGGGTGACCAATGTGCCCCACGGCAAATTGGAGCCGCACCTAGGAGCGCTCAGGACAGTGCTCAGCAATCTCAACACCTTCCAGAAGGCAAGCATGCCGGCGCTGTTGGGTGGTATGCAGTACCTGTGCGACGCGGACGTCAAGGACGGGTTGGTCGCGGACCACTTTGTCTGTCGATACCCCGATTCCCAAGTCGTGTCCTACGAGGGCCAGCTCGCCGAGGGGGGATTGGAAGGGGAGACCGTTTTCCATAATGCAGGCGGGGCCAGGGTGGTTGTGCTGCCGATGGAGGCTGGGAAGGTGAATGGCCGGGTAAGGATCTACTTCGCCGAGAACCCCGAGCAACTCTCCATGGAGGCCGATGTCGTAGACAACGGCTTCAATGGCGAGCTGGTTGGCTACCACTTGAATGGACAGATCAGGTCGAAGGGGCAGTACGCCAACAGCGTGCCGACAGGTGTGTGGGAGGGGCGCCGGAAGGAAGACGGCACGCTCTCCGAGCGCATCAAGTACGAGGGTGGGGAGGCTGTTTCGCACTTGTTCTACGAGCCGGATGGCAAGGCGTACTTGAGTCAACAGCAGATGTGGGACCTTCACCGCTCCATTGCTTCCAGCGATGATTTCCTACTTACGCCAGAGCAGGACGCGCTGCTGTCTGAGGCCGAGGCGCGCTATGGCGCGGACCGCCTGCTTTCGCCTTCGCAGGTGGAGGCAAAGCTTCAAGCAGAGGAAGCCCAAAGGCGTGTCGACAAGATCGCCAGGGGCCTCGATCCAAACTGCTTTGTTTGCGACGGATCGGACAAGCCGAATCAGTAGCTGTGCCGAGTTCGTGCAGCCGTCTAGAGACATTCGAAAAGGAAATAATGAGGCAGTTCTACGCGATACGGATGCTTCTGGTGGTCGCTCTGGCCCTGGCCGGCTGCAAGCAGGAGCCGGCACTGACCGAGACCGGGGAAATCAACTTGGCCGGGTGTGAAGTGCCGGCAGGCATCATGCAGGAGGCTGCGGAGAAGATGGAGTGCGCCAACGCCGGGCATGCTGCCGGTCCCGACGCGTCTGCGATGGTTGCCGGGGGCGAGGAGCCCCCCGGCAACGGCCAATGTTTCGGCATTGGTCGCCGATGGGACGAATCTCGGGAGGGGGCAGTGCCAAACGTCCGATGCCGAGGTGATCCAGACGGCCATCGCAGCGCGCGCCGCACAGGATGGGGGTAGCGGGTACATCGACCCGCGTGGGGCGATCGAGGGTGACTTGAACGGCGATGGCACGGCGGATGTGGCGGTGCTGTACTCGCTGGGGCGGGCGGCGGCAATGGTTCGACCGGCTATCTGGCGGCGTTGGTGCGTACGGACGGGCAGTTGAAGCTGGCCGATACCGCCACATTTTCGGGTAGCGCCCAGCGACTCACCCTGAAGGGCGGCGCATGCCGGGTTGTTGTCGCTGGGCTCGGACGATTCGGCGTGCTGTACATCGGTTGAGGAGGATGCCATGTACGTCCTTCACGGGAACAAGTGGCTGCACGTCCAAGCGCAGCCTTGACCTGTCACTTGGTTTGAATGCCAGGGCCGCCGTGTGCGGCCCTTTTTCATGCCTGATTAGCGTCGAATCTCAGCTGTTGATTCGTGGCAGGTGCAGCCTTGCTGCCGGTTATCTTGGCAAACGACGCTGTTGCGATGAAACGGGCCCAGTTCCATCGGTGGCTTTCCTTGCCACAGTTCCTGCAGTATTACGGCACTGAGAAGCAGTGCGTACCCGAGTACGTGCAGCTGCAGGTCCAGCACCAGTTGGCGGTCACCGGCAAGCAGGCGGCGGACGTCGCGGTGCTGCTGTGCGGGCAGCAGTTGGAGGTCCAGCGCATCGAACGTGACGAGGACGTAATCGCCCGCCTGATTGTGCTGGAGGGCCTGTTCTGGGACGTCGAAACCTACACCCCGCCACCGGCCGATGGTAGTGAACCGGCGAAGCTCGCCTTGTGCCAGCTATATCCGGGCGGTGGCGCCACCTTGGACTTCAGCGGGGACCGGAAGCTGTCTGGGCTGTCCGCAGAGCTGGTGACGCGGCGCCGCGAGTTGGAGGCCAACGAAAGCAAGGCCGACCTGCTCAGGCAGACGCTGCAGTAGGCCATGGGCGACGCAGCGCGCGCCGTATTCGCCAACGGCGAGGTGACCGATAGGTGAGCCAAGGACAACATCCCGATAGAGCAGGCCATCGAAGAGGCGCGGGAACTGGATCAGCGGCGAAAGACCAGCGGGTTCGATCAGGCGGCGCTGGATGAGGCCGCACGGCAGGGGTTCGCCAAGGACAGGTTCGAGGAGTTGGAGGAAGACTTGCCGGCGGTGGTCGAGGAGTTCTGCCCGGAAACCGCAGGAGAAGAAATAGGTAGTTCGCTGGAGGCCAGCGTGGGCAGCAAGCTGGAAGCCAGGGGGCGCGGGTGGCGGGAGGTTGAGGGCAGGTGGCGATACATCGGCTAGGCCAAGCCGGGGGCCGGCGAACGAACTGGGAGGGGAGCTGCGGCTCCCCTCCCCAGCAGGCCGGCTCGTTTTTTTGTGCTTCCGGTCGTGGGGCGGTGGGTCCGGGAGAGATAGGGCCGGGGGTACAGACAGGGAAAAAACCCTGCGCCAGGCAAGTAACGACAGGGATGCACCCGGAGTAACGAAGGGAACGGCCACGGTGACGCAGTGATGACGGCAGTGAAATCCCGGCGCCCAGAAGGAGCGGTAGCGGGGGG
>JAEXNZ010000322.1 GCA_023439425.1 Pseudomonadota bacterium | reverse complement strand
GCTTTGGCCTGGTAGTAACCCAGCATGCCGATCAGCTCCACATGATGCCCGGCGGGATCGTGCTTGATGGCGGCCGCCGCGCCTTCACGATCGCCGCTGCGCAGCTGATTGACGACCGCCATGGCCTTTTCGTCACGTCCGGGCTGGCGTGCCACGGGGTTGCGGCCCAGGGCGCGCACGATGGCCTCGGCCACGCCTGGGGTCGAGTAGGGGTTCTGCCCGGTGACCAGACGACCGTCAGTGACCACATGCGGCATCATCAATGGGGCCTCGCTCCATTGGCCGCCACGTTCGCGAAGCGCATCCTCCAGCAGCCACGGAAACTCCTTCGCCCACTTCTTGCCGAACAGGGCTTCCTCCTCATTGCTGAAGCCGGTCACTTTGCGCCCTGCCACCAGCGCGGTGCCGTCTGCCAGACGTACCGGTGCCAGCGCTGCCGGTCCGTGGCAGACCGCCGCGACCACCGCGCCGCGTTGCCAGGCGCCGGCGATCAGGTCCTGCAGGGGGGCGTGGCGCGGAAGGTCGAACATGGCTCCCTTGCCGCCGACGACGTAAACCGCGGCGTAGTCGGCGGCCTGCAGGTCGACGATCCTGCGGGTGTTGGTCAACTTGCCCATGGCGTCGTGGTCAGCCAGCAACTGGGCATTGAAGGGTTCTTTCGGATTGTATTTGTCGGCCTCGACAGGACCGCCTTGCGGGCTGGCTACTTCCACGGCCAAGCCGTTGGCTTTGAAGATTAGCCAGGCCTGGGAGACCTCGTCGAACTCATAGCCAGGGCGGGTCTTGCCGGCGTCGCGGCCTTCCCCGCTGACGATCATCAATACTGTGTCGGTGGCAGGGGCGGACAGCGTAGTGAGGGGTAGAACAGTCAGGATGACCGCCAGCAGAGTGCGCAGCATGGAACGCTCCTTGGGTGGGTAAGACCCTAGGTTGCCGAGGCCACTTCAAGAAACCTTCAAGGCTCCAACCCGGCAAGGTTCATGCGTTAGCGTGCCGATCATTATCATCGGCAGTCGTCTGTCGACCGCCTCTACCAACCGCCAGCATTCGTAGTCACGCGCCCTGCGCGTGATTCGTGAGGCCGGGGAGTGACGCGCCATGCGCGTCAACCCGTAACCCGTCACCGCGTTCGCGCCACCCGCTTCCGATACTCGCCCACATTGTCGCCACGGATGCGCCGTTCCTGCGTCCCGTTATTGGTCGCCACCCTGCGCTCGTCACCCGTCACCGGCTTTGCCTCCACCAAGGTCTCACGCTCAAACGCATGCGACTTGTCGGTGTTGCGGTAATACCGATACAGCGCCCAGTACAACCCGGTGGCGGCCGCAGGGCCCGCCGCCAACAACCAAAGACCACTATCGTCACTCATGCGCTGGCTACCAGTAGGGCGATGACAAAGGCTTCCACGATCGTGCCGGTGGTCAGCGCAGCCAGCAGCAGCTTCCACTGCTGCACCGGCACGCTGCCCATGGTTTCACCGGTACGGCCGTTGACCGCGATGTAATGCAGCATGCCGCCGTTGCGGCCGGGCTGGTGATACGAATACAGCCACACCGGCAGGTACATGGACACCCAGCGGGTGCCGTGCACTTCCAGCTGTTCCTGTTCCCAGCGCACGCCACGGTTGAAACGGCGCACCGAGCTGTGTACTTCCGAACGGGCGATCGACAGCAGCTGGTCTTCCAGGCGCGGCATCATCTTTTCCACGTCCAGGTCGCGCTTCTCCGATGAGAAGCCGAGCAGATAGGACGCGTTCCACTTCACCGCGTTCTTGGTGTCGAACGGCAGGATGGTGTTGATGATGTTGTTGGTGTTGACCTGGATGTCCAGGTTGCCGCGCTGGGCGGAAGACTCCAGCGGCAGGTCGTCCACGGTGAAGTCGACCTGGCGGTCCACCTGGTACACATCCGCGTCGTAGTAGGTCTTCTTCTTGTCGCCGGTGCCCACGGTGTATTCGCGGGTCTGGATCTCGCCCTTGCCGGAAACTGCCGCGCTGACATTGCTGTCCACGATCATGTACGGCATGTACACGCCGACCACGTTCTCCGGAGTGAACTGGTCCTTGAACGCCTTCAACGCGAACAGCCGGCGCTTGTCGACGAACTGACGGATGCGGGCCACCGCATCGTCCTTGCTGATCCGGAACGGCAACACCGCATCTGGCACGGCCCCGTTGGAGACCTGCTCGTTGACGCCGAATACGTGACGGCACCAGTGGCAGCGGGACGTCATGCTGCTTTCGGTGTTGATGGTGACTTCTGCACCGCAGCCGGTGCACTTGAAGCTCATCAGGGCGGCGGTGCCCGCGTCGATGTTGCGCGCACCGCTGGCGATGTTCGTGCCGCGCAGCTGGTCCAGGCCGTCGCCCAGACCAAAGGCTTCTTCCACGCGGTCGCCATGCCACTTGTGGCGGCAGTACTGGCAGACCAGCACGTCGGTGCCGATCTTCAGGCGCACGTCGCTTGAGCCGCATTTCGGGCAGCGGTTGACGCCGTCCTTCAGCTCGACAGCCGAGGTGTCAAGCGCCTCGGGATCCGGTGCTTCGATCTCGGCCCGGATCGGGTCAGGCAGGGTGGCCGGGTCGAGCGGGAAGCTGCCGGGCAGGGGGGGGACATCCTGCGGCGAGCCGGGGCCGTCCAGCGTTGCCTTGGGCAACGGCGGCGGCACCGGCGGCAGCGGTGGCGGGGTGTTTCCTGGGTTGTTCATGGCCGGCCTTGCGTCTTACAGGCCCAGCGCCTTGGCCTTGGCAGCGTCGTAGTCGGCCTGGGTGATCAACCCGAGGTCGAGCATTTCCTTGGCCTTCTTCAGCTTGGCCACAGTGTCGTCCACCGGCGCGGCGGCCGGGGTGGCCGGCTGCTGCAGGTTGCCCACGCCCATCATGCCGCTGGCCATGCCGATGCCCATCAGGCCGGCCGCGCCGCCGTTCTCGCCGGCGGACTGGATGCCCTGTGCCACGCTGGCCTGCAGATTGGAATTGCCGCGGCTGCCTGCCAGGGCATCAGCGCGCTGCACCGTCTTGAGCAGTTCGCGAGTGTTGGCGTCGTACTCGATGGAGACAATGGCGGTCTTGACGATGGCCAGGCCACGGTCGGACTTCCACTGATAGCCCTGTTCCACGGCTGCGGACAGGCTCTGGGCGAAGCCCAGCGAGTCCTGCTGCAGCTTGGTGATGCGGTTGCCCTTGGCCGGGTCGTTGCTGTACAGGCTGAAGGCCGGGGCCAGCGAGCTGACCACTTCATTGAACAGCTGGTTGGCGGCCGCGTTGTCCATGTCGGTGAAGTCGAACACTTTGCCCGGCTGCAGGTAGGCCGCCGGCACGAAGTTCTTCACGAACAGGATGGGGTCTTCAATCTTCAGCGTGTACGAGCCACGCGTGACCGCGCCAACCTGGGTGTTGAGGAAGGCGTCGTCCCAGTAGATTTCCGATTGGGTGCCGAAGCGGTTGTCAGGCAGTTCCTTCAGCGAAACGAAGAACGCCGCCTGCTGCGCGCCGGGCTGGCCGCCGAACTTGAAGCGTTCCCAGCTCTGCTTGATCAGCGGGGTGACGATGCCGTCGCCGGCGAAGACCGACTGGGAATTGAGATCGTCCGAGCGCCATTCATAGCCGCCGGCTTCGGCGACGAAGGCGGTGATGGCCCCGTCCTGCATGAGCAGCAGGCCGTAGCCTTCCGGCACGACGATCTTCGAACCGTTGCTGATGATGTTGGACGAGCCGCTGGTGTTGGAGCCGCGGCCGGCATTGGTGCCGCGGGCGACGGCGGCGAACAGCGCAGCCGTGGACGGCAGCCCGTTGGGCACCGTGTAGAAGTCCTTCCACTGGTCGGCAAGAACACCGCCCACTGCACCCTTTACCGCCTGGATCAGACCCATGACCATTCCTTGTGATTGCTGGATGGTGGGGACTATAGCAGGCGGAAAGGGGGCGAACGGGCCGGGGTCAACCCGGCAGGTTGCACTTCATCTTGCCGTCCACGTAATACGGCTTCGGCACGTCCGGGTTCTCGCTGGTCTTCTCGAACACCACTTCGAACGACTCCGCGTCGGCGGTACCCTTGCGGTCCGCGCAGGCATCCTGCAGCTTCTTCTTGACCGCGGTAATGCCCGCGTCACGATTGGCCCCTTCGGCGCTGTTGGTCAGGTTGACGGCCTCGGCAAAGGCCAGCGGGCTGGCCCCCAGCAGGCAGACGGCGAACAGGGCAACGTGCAGCTTCTTCATGCAATCTCCTTGTAGTGCCGGGCTCTTCCCGGCCATTTCCAATGTAAAGCCGGGCTTGCCCGGCTGCTCCTGATACAACAATCAGGATAGGCAAGCCGCGTTAAGACTTCGTGGCGTAAGGAACGAACATGCTATCGTTCCTGAACGGCAGACGTATCTACGGGAGGAAGGGGCAATGCAGGACGAGCGCCAGCCGGACGCCGCACTTACAGACAGTCCCTACAGCCCGCCCCAGGCAGCGCTTCCACACGCGTCCCCCAACATGCCGCGCCTGCCGCCGCTGCTGCATCGGCTGATCGCCATCCTCATCGCGGCCTTTTGCTCGGTGCACTTCATGAGCATGTGGATCATGATCCTGCGTTCGGTTTCCGAGTGGGGGCTCGAGCTGATGCCGCTCGGCTACATCGCCAAGCTGGTCGTGATGCCACTGACGTTTGCCTTGGCTGGCGTGTTCCTGGCATTCGGTCGTCGTATGTCGGTGCTGTTGTTCGTTGCCTACCTTGCGATGTACGCCATCCGCTTCGGTGCTGGCGGCGGTTTCCACGTGCCGACGCTGGTGCTGGCCATCGCATTTCTTGGATACAGCACCTGGCGTTGGAAGACCGGCGCGTTGACAGGCTGGCCAGGCAAATGACCCAACCCATGCCCGTGGACCGCATCAGCCTCACCACCCTGCGCCTGTTCGTGGCGGTGGTTGAGGAAGGCTCGCTGTCCAAGGCCGCCGAGCGCGAATCCATCGCCACGTCGGCCGCCAGCCGGCGCTTGAATGATCTGGAAAGCGGCCTGGATGTCGTGCTGTTCACCCGTAACAGCCGTGGCATGCAGCTCACCCTGGCAGGCGAAAGCCTGCTCCAGCACGCGCGCCGGATGTTGCTGGCGGCTTCGGCGTTATCCAGCGAACTGCTGGAGTATCGGCGTGGCATCCGTGGGCATATACGCATGCTGGCCAATCTGTCAGCCATCGTGGCGTACCTGCCGGAAGCGCTGGAGGCGTTCTTCCTGGAACACCCGGACCTACGCATCGAACTGGAAGAGCGACCAACGCCCGGCGTGGTCCGCGGTATCCAGGAAGGCTGGGCGGAGATCGGCGTCTGTTCCGGCGACAGCGAACTAGGCGACCTCGCTGTGCTGCCGTTCCGTCGCGACCGTCTGGTGATGCTGATGCGCCCGGACCATCCGCTGGCGGGTCAGGGGCCGATCGCCTTCGCTGACACGCTGCCGTACGACCAGGTGGCGCTGCACGCGGAAAGCTCGATCTTCACCCGATCGCAGATTGCCGCCCGCGACGCGGGGCGCTCGCTGCGCCGGCGTATCCACGTGCCGGGCTTCGACGCGATCTGCCGCACGGTGCAGGCCGGCCTGGGCATCGGGTTGGTGCCGGAGCCGGTGTTCGAATTGTTCGGTCGTTCGATGAAGCTGCACTTCGAGCCGCTGACCGATGCCTGGGCGGAAAGAGAGCTGAAACTGGTGTACCGCAACGGCCGCACCCTGTCCACGGCCGCGCAGCAGCTGCTCGACCACCTTCGACCAAAGGATTAGGCGTTCGCCAAATGCGAACGCTGTTTCGCGAATAAGGTCTGGCGCAGCCGTGCGAAGGCTGGCTACCCTGCGCTGCATTGTCGCAGGAGGGAGTCAGGATGCCAGGTCCGTTGCAAGGCATTCGTGTTGTTGAATTCGGGACGCTGATTGCCGCGCCGTTCGCCGCGCGCCTGTTCGCCGAATTCGGAGCCGAAGTGATCAAGGTGGAGTCGCCGGAAGGGGGCGACCCGCTGCGCAAATGGCGCAAGCTGCATGGCGACACCTCGCTGTGGTGGTCGCTGCAGGCGCGCAACAAGAAGTCCGTGGTGCTGGACCTGAAGTCCGCCGACGGGGCCGACGCGGCACGCCAGCTGGCGGCCAGCGCCGACGTGGTGATCGAGAACTTCCGCCCCGGTGGCCTGGAAAAGCTGGGGCTGGGCTGGGACGCGCTGTCGGCGCTGAACCCGAGCCTGATCATGGTGCGCATCTCCGGCTACGGCCAGACCGGCCCCTACCGCGACCGCCCCGGCTTCGGCGCAATTGGCGAGGCCATGGGCGGAATCCGCTACACCACGGGTGACCCGAGCACGCCGCCGGCACGCGTGGGCGTCAGCCTGGGCGACTCGCTGGCCTCATTGCACGGTGTGATGGGCGCGCTGATGGCACTGCTGCGGGTGAAAACCGGGCAGGGCGGTGGTCAGGTGGTGGACGTTTCGCTGGTCGAAAGCGTGTTCAATCTGATGGAAAGCCTGGTACCCGAGTACGCGATGTTCGGGGAGGTGCGCGAGCGCACCGGCGGCGCACTGCCGGGCATCAGCCCGTCCAATACCTATCCCACAGCGGATGGCGCGTTTGTGGTGATTGCCGGCAACAGCGACCCGATCTACCGGCGCCTGATGCGCGCGATCGGGCGTGAAGACCTCGCCGACGATCCGTCGCTGGCCACCAACCCGGGGCGCGTGGCGCGCAATGCCGAGCTGGATGCCGCCATTACCCACTGGACCAGCGGCCGCAACATCGACGCAGTGCTGGAAGCGCTGGACCTGGCCGACGTGCCGGCCGGGCGCATCTACTCCGCCGCCGACATCGTCGCCGACCCGCATTACCAGGCGCGCGGCATGCTGTTGAACACCACCTTGCCGGACGGGCAGCCGATCACGCTGCCGGGCATCGTGCCCACGCTTTCTGAGACGCCCGGCGAGGTGCGCTGGACCGGTCCGGCGCTGGGCGAACACACCGCACAGGTGCTTGCCGAATTGGGACTGGCCGCCGATGCCATCGCCCGGATCACGGCGAAGGAGAAGTGAACATGACCGCATCCCGACCCCTGGTCGTGCAGGAAGTCTGCCTGCGCGACGGCCTGCAGATCGAGCCGGTGTTCGTGCCGACTGCAGAGAAGATTCGCCTGGGCGATGCCTTTGGCGAACTGGGCTTTGCGCGCGTCGAGGTGAGCAGTTTCGTGTCGCCGAAGGCGGTGCCGGCGCTGGCCGATGCCGCCGAGGTCTTCGCCGGGCTGCAGCGTGCTGCGGGCACCGTGTATGTCGCGCTGGTGCCGAACCTTAAAGGCGCGGAGCGTGCGCTGGCAGCCGGTGCCGATGAGCTGAACCTGGTGATGTCGGCGGGCGAAACCCACAACCTGGCCAACATGCGCATGACTGCCGAACAGAGTTTCGCCGGTTTCGCGCAGATCGCCACGCTCAACAATGGCGGCAAGCTGCTCAACGGCACGGTGGCGACGGCTTTCGGTTGCCCGTTCGAAGGCGCGCAGGCCCCGGCCAAGGTGCTGGACATCGTGCGCCGCTACCTGGACCTGGGTTGCACCGGCATTACCCTGGCCGACACCACCGGCATGGCCAACCCGCGCCAGGTGGCACGATTGGTGGAGCAGGCGCTGCAGCTGGTGGATGCCGCCGCACTGACCCTGCATTTCCATGACACCCGCGGGCTGGGGCTGGCCAATGTGGTGGCGGCGTATGACGCCGGTGCGCAGCGCTTCGATGCCTCGCTGGGTGGGCTGGGCGGGTGTCCGTTCGCGCCGGGGGCGTCGGGCAACATCTGCACCGAAGATCTGGTGGCGATGTGCGAAGAAATGGGCATCCCCACCGGATTGGATCTGCTCAGGCTCATCGAACTTTCAAAAGCGCTGCCGGCACTGGTCGGCCACGAAACCTCCGGTCAGGTCGCCAAGGCCGGCCGGGTAGGCGACCTGCATCCGGCACCGCCGGGCCTGCGCGCCGCCTGATCATTCCGCACGCCAGCGTGGTCTGCGCTGGCGTGCGCTTCAACCAGCTTTGTATTCCTGGGAGGGAATCATGCACGAGTGGTTTGTGCTGGCGAACGCCATGTTCGCTATTTTGTTGATCGTTCTGCTGATCATCTATTTCAAGGTCAACCCGATGATCGCGCTGGTCGCCGGGCCGCTGTACCTGGGTCTCAGCTCCGGGTTGGGCTTTGCCGAAACCATCAAGGCCATCACCGAAGGGTTTGGCGAACTGATGGGCAAGATCGGCCTGCTGATCGGCTTCGGGGTGATGATCGGGGCATTCCTGCATCGAATGGGCGCGTTCCAGCAGGTGGTGCGACTGCTGGTGAAAACCTTCAAGCCCAGGCAGATGCCGTACGCGTTTGCGACCATCCTGACGGCGATCTTCCCGCCGATCTATACGGATGTGCTGCTGCTGATGTCGGCCCCGCTGGCCCGTGCGACCGCGCGGCGCATGGGCGGCGACGCACTGCCGAAGATGGCCGCCGCCGTGGGCGTGGGCATCTACATGGCGCTGACCATGGTGGTGCCGGGTGTGGCGGCGCTGGCGCTGTCGGCGGTGCTGGACGTGGAACTGGGCACCATGCTGCTGGTGGGCCTGGCGATTGCCATTCCGACCGTGTTCCTGACCCTGTGGGGCTTCCACTGGCTGCTGCATCGCGGGTTCTGGAAGCCGGAAACCGACGAGCTGCCGGAAGACGAGCAGCCGGCGGTGATCGCCGCTGACGAAGCCACCGAAGGCAACGAGGTGCCGCTGAAACTGTCACTGCTGCCGATCATCGTGCCGATGCTGATGATCGCGCTGGGTGCGGTGGACCGTGTGATGGGATGGGATGCGCCGGTGCTGGAAGCCATTGGCAACTCCACCTTCGCGTTGTTCTGCGGTCTGGCGCTGGCGTTCTTTATCGCCCGTTTCACCATTCCGGCGAAAGACCGCAGCGGTGCGGTAACCGATGCGTTCAAGGAAAGCGGCCAGATTCTGCTGCTGACCGGCGTCGCCGGCTCCTTGTCCGCCGTGGTGGCCACCACCGGCATGGGTGACATCCTTTCGGGCTACTTCACCGCCAACACCGCGGCACCGCTGCTGCTGGTGTGGTTGGTGGCGGCGATTCTGCACATTGCGATCGGCTCGGTGTCGGCCTCGGCAATCACGGCGGCAAGCTTGCTGGCACCGGCCCTGCATTCGCTGGATGTGCCGCCGGTGCTGGTGGCACTGGCCGCCGGTTCGGGCTCGCTGTTCCTGGTGCATGTCACCAGCAATACGTTCTGGCTGATGCAGACCACCATGGGCATGACCCTGCGTGGCACGTTGAAGACGCTGAGCCTGCCGTTGTCGATGGCCTCGGTGGTGTCGCTGGTTCTGATCCTCATCGCCGGCGCGATCTTCTAAGGAGTTGCAACATGCGTAACCTTTCGATTTCCGTGCTGGCGGCCGCGTGCCTGGCCAGCGGGTCGGCGATGGCCGACGAAACGTCCGAAGGCTTCTTCAAGGGCGCAGAAGTGGATCTGACCGCCACCAACTTCTACTACAACCGTGACTTCCGCAGCGGCAGTGGCCAGGGCAAGCGCGAGGAATGGGCGCAGGGCCTGATGATCGATGCCCGAAGTGGTTACACCCCGGGTGTGGTGGGTTTCGGCCTGGACCTGCTTGGGCTGGGCGACCTGAAGCTGGATGGCAGCGATGCCGAAGTGGGCACCGGCATCCTGCCGTACGACGAAGACGGTGCACGTACCACCTTCGGGCGCGTGGCGGTGACCGGCAAGGCCAAGGCCGGCCCGGCGGAACTGCGCGTCGGCAGCCATATCACTTCCGACCTGACCTTGAAGTCCAACACCAGCCGCCTGCTGCCGCAGACCTTTGAAGGTGCGTCGCTGGGTGCGTCGTTCAAGAATGGCCTGGAGCTGGGCTACAAGCGCTTCGACCGCAGCTGGTATCGCGACGGTGTCGACCGTGTGCATCTGACCATCACCAACAAGGATCGTCGCTTCAGCGGAACCCCGGATTCGGATCACCTGGATCTGTTCACCGCTGGCTGGAAGGTCAACGACCAGTTGAAGCTGCAGATCGAGCACGCCGAGCTGCAGGACATCTACCGCCAGCAGGTGGCCTCGGTGGCGTATCGCCAGCCTCTGCCTGTCGGCCGGCTGGACACCGAGCTGCGTTATTACGTCTCCGATGACGTGGGCCAGGCACTGGCGGGCGTGGTCGACAACCGTGCGGTGAATGCGCTGGTCGCATGGAACGTCAACGGGCAGGAGTTCGCGCTGGCCTACCAGGACATGAGCGGCGATACCGCAATGCCGTTCGTGGGCGGCACCGACGGCAACGTGTTCAACTGGACCTTCATCAACGATTTCATGGAGCGCGACGAGCGCAGCTGGCAGGCCCGCTACCAGCTGGATGGCACGCGCATCGGCATTCCGGGTCTGAAGTTCCTGGTGCGCTATGTGAAGGGTGACAATGCGCGCCCGAACACCTTTGCAGGTGAAGGACGCCAGTGGCAGCGCGATTTCGAGATCGGCTACACCTTCCAGAGCGAAGCGCTGAAGGACTTTTCGATTCGCTGGCGGAATGGGTTCTTCCGTTCGAACTATCAGCGCGATGCCGAGGAGAACCGCTTGATGCTGGTGTATTCCACCTCGCTTTGATTTGGGGCCGGTGTTCGCGCGGGCGGCAACCCCGTAGAGCGGGGCTTGCCCCGCTGCTCTTCGCGATGCCGCCGAAAGCAGCCGGGCAAGCCCGGCTCTACAACTCGGTCGCGCCCCAGGGCATGCGGGGGTTCGTCAACCCCGTCGCGCCCGATGCATGTGTCAATGATTTGACACATGAGGTGGCGACGGCGGTTTATACTCGGGTCGTCTGTAGCAAATGGAAGTGACATGAACGACCCGACACGGAAGGAGGGCGCGTCTGTTGACGCAGCCGCGCGCAACGCCGCCGACGTAGCCTTCGATCCGACCTACACCTCCTCCAACTCCGAAGTGCATGGAAAGGCCGGTCGCACTTCGGTCAGCGCCACGCCTGGCGACGGCGGCTTCAAGGTCAGCCAGGAAGCGCGCCAACAGGGCAGCAGTCCGGCAGGCGGACCGTTCCGGGCCACCACGTTGGGCGCGGGCGAAAGCAGTGCCGACGGCCGCGTGCAGTACCAGCTGGAGCTGGAGACCGTGGCCGGTCAGCGCCAGAAGAGCGGCATCGTTGAATCGACGAATACCGAAGGTCTTCGTGGTCGTTACCGGGTCAGCCTGCCCGAGGGCGATGGCACCGATCCCACGCAGATCAATCCGTTCGATCTGCAAACTCTTCCGAAAGGTGGCAGCGTCACTCTGGATGCACAATCGTTCAGTGGCACCGCGATGGCCGGCACGTTCCGCCATATCGCGGCCGAGCACAAACTGACCGAAGCCGAAGGCGCAAGCCTGCGCGTTGATCGATTGGATGATGGCCGCATTCGCGTCACCACCGGTCCCAACCAGGCCGTGGAAGCCTTCAACGGTATGGGCTTTTCGGCCAAGGGCGTGACCGCGATCGCCGGTCGCCAGGACGCACTGGGTCAGTCCAGCGTGCGTACCGCGACGTTTGACCTTGCCGATGTGCAGGGCCAAGCCGCGTACCAGCAGTTCGTAGCCAGCGGATCGCTTGATTCAAAAATGCCGGGCGTTGCGGACGTTGCCACCGTCGAGCGTCTCGGCATGAGTTCGCAGACCCGCCTGAAGGTGGACGTGGGCACGGCCTTTGGAGTGGATCTGGCCGGGCAGCGCAACAGCGGCGACGTCACCCAGGTGCGCCGCGATGACGGCAGCTATACCGAACTGCGCAACGTGCAGTACGACGGCAACCTGCCTGTGACCCGGCTCAGCCAGTATGGTGCCGACGGTCAGGAGCTGCGCGACCAGCGCCACTATGAGTTCACCTTCGACCTGCGTCAGCATGAGCAGGCTGATCAGGTGGCAGGCCTGCTCAATAGTGCGTTGACCGGCGATACCGGTGCGCGCGGGCCGGTCAAGGCGGGTGAGATCAATACGATCAGCTTCAGCGAGGACCAGCTGCGCGCGATGATGGAGCGTACCCAGCAGATGGTGCAGGACAACCCGATGGCGGGTGAGCGTTGGCGGCTGTTGGCCGAGGACGGGCGCGGCGGGCTGCAGACTGACGTGGACGCCTATGCTGCGTCGCTGGCACGTAACCAGGGCCAGTCGGAGTACGGCATGGCCGAGCAGATGTTCCGGCTGGCCACGGCAGACAAAGATGCCGGTGTGCAGAAGATCGATGCCACGGTGGACGGCGCGCATCTGCGTAACCTGCCGCCACCGTCGCCGCTGCTGCCGGTGAACGATCCGCGCCAGAGCAGCAGTGCCGATCATCCGCTGTGGCTGCAGAGCCATGGCGCGGTTTCCCGCCTGGATGCGGCCATGGGTCGGCAACCGGACCAGAGCACCGAGCGGCTGGGCATGGCGCTGCTGGTGGCCGCGAAGGATAAGGGCATGTGCCGGATTGACGAGGCCGTGCTGAGCGAAGACGCGCGCTATGCGTTCGCGGTGCAGGGTGAGCCGCATGCGGCGGATCGGCAGATTGCGCGGACCGACACGGCGCAGGCGGTAGCGACGCCGGTGGAGAAGCAGCTGGAGACGCTGGAGAGCGTGAATCAGCGAATTGGCGAGAATGCGCAGGCGCAGCAGCAGGAAGCGCAGGTGCAGGAACAGGC
>JAEXNZ010000300.1 GCA_023439425.1 Pseudomonadota bacterium | reverse complement strand
GCGATCAGTGCCCCCAGCACCCCGCCCACCCCGGACGAGAACCCGTACAGCAACCCCTGCCCATGCCCATTGAGGCGGCCGGGGAAGTAGGTCGCCAGCATCTGCATGGCCGCCGCGAAGAACGCGGCAAATCCCAGTGCATGCGCGGTCTGCACCACCAGCATCACGCCCAGGTGCTGTGGGAACAGCGCGGTCACCGTCCAGCGGATCGCTGAACTGATCAGGGCGATCAGCAGCATCCAGCTGGCGTCATAGCGGCGGAAGAACCGCCCGATGGTGAAGAACACACCCACTTCAAACACCACGCCGATGGTCCACAGCAGGCCCAGGGTGGAGGTGCTGTAGCCGAACTGGTCCATGTAGACCGAGAAGAACGTGTAGTACGGGCCGAACGACAGCTGTTCCATGAAGGCGGCCAGGAAGAACGCCGCCACCGCCGGCTTGCGCACGATCTGCCAGAAGCCGCTGGCGTCGCCTTCGGCCTTGTGGAAGTTGCGCGCATAGCGATTGGCGAACGAGGACGCCACCAGCAGCACGAACAGCGGCAGCATCAGCCACGGCAACAGGTCCGCACGGCTGCTGCCATCCTTGCCTTCGATCAGCCAGCCAAAACCCATCACCACCGCGATGAAACCCAGCGAGCCCCAGACCCGGATCAGGCCGTATCGATGGCTGTCGTTGCCCAGGTGGGTGAGGGTGATCGACTCGAACTGCGGCATCACCGCGTTGTAGAAGAAGCAGAACACGATCATCGCCGGGTACATCCACGGCTGTGGCAGCGGCAGCAGGAACGCGCAGAACGTGAGCAGGGTCAGCACGCTGCCGATGCGCAGCCAGCGGATCGGGTGCGGCGAAGCGGCCGCAATCGAGGTCCAGGTGCTGGGCGCGACAATGCGCGTGGCATACCACAAGCCCATCATCACGCTGATCGCGGTCACGCTCATCCCGCGCGACGTCAGGAACAGCGACCAATAAGGCGTGAACGCGCCCAGCGCCGCGTAATAGAACAGGTAATAGCTGGAAAGCCGTGCAACCGGAACGGTATCGCGTTTGTCGGGGGTCATGGCACTGATCATCGGGCCGGGGTGACGACCAACGGTCGTCACCTACCGAAAGGTAGGGCACGACCGTTGGTCGTGCCGCGTGTCATTCGGGATCGTAATCCAGGTTCGACGCCAACCACCGCTCCACCTGCGCCCGCTCCACGCCCTTGCGCCGCGCGTAATCGGTCACCTGCTCACGCGTCACCCGCCCGACCACGAAGTACTGGGTCTGCGGATGGCTGAAGTTGTACGCGGAAACCGCCGCTGTCGGCAGCATCGCAAAGCTCTCGGTCAGCTGCATCCCGGCATTGCGCTCGGCATCAAGCAGGCGGAACAGCGTGCCTTTCTCGCTGTGCTCCGGACAGGCCGGATACCCCGGAGCCGGGCGGATGCCGACGTACTGCTCGTCGATCAACGCCTCGTTATCCAAGGCCTCAGCGGAGGCGTACCCCCAGTATTCCGTTCGAACGCGCTGATGCAGCCGCTCGGCCAACGCCTCGGCCAGTCGATCGGCCAGTGCCTTGAGCAGGATCGCGTTGTAGTCGTCGTGATCGGCCTCGAAGCGCGCCACATGCGGCTCGATGCCGATACCGGCGGTCACCGCGAACGCGCCGATCCAGTCGCGCTTGCCACTGTCGGCGGGCGCGATGAAATCGGCCAGGCAGAAATCCGGCCGTTCCACCGGCTTGTCCACCTGCTGGCGCAGGAAGTGCAGGGTGGCCGGGCCCTGTTCGGTCTGCAGCTGCACGTCATCGCCGACGCTGTTGGCCGGCCACAAGCCGAACACCGCCTTGGCGGTGAGCCAGCGCTCGTCGACGATGCGCGTGAGCATCGCGCGCGCGTCGCGGTACAACTCGCTGGCCTGGGTGCCTACGATCTCGTCGGTGAGAATGGCCGGGAACTTGCCGGCCAGTTCCCAGGCCTGGAAGAACGGCGTCCAGTCGATCACCTCGACCAGGTCGGCCAGGGGATAGTCGTCCAGCACATGCAGGCCGGGCTGGCGCGGCTCAGGCGGGGTGTAGTCCGCCCAGCCGCCGTCGAAGCGCTGCTCGCGCGCCTTGCCGAGCGTGACCAGGCGCTTGGCATCGCCGCGGTTGCGGTGGCGCTGACGGATGTCGGCGTAGTCGGCTTCATTGGCAGATACGAAGGCCTCACGCAGGTCCTGTGAGATCAACGACTGCGCCACGCCGACCGCACGCGAGGCGTCCTTCACCCAGATGGTCGGGGCCTTGTAGAACGGGTCGATCTTCAACGCAGTGTGCGCACGTGAGGTGGTGGCACCGCCGATCATCAGTGGCAGGGTAAAGCCCTGGCGCTCCATCTCGCGCGCCACATGGCTCATTTCTTCCAGTGATGGGGTGATCAGCCCGGAAAGACCGATGATGTCGGCGTTCTCGGCGCGCGCGGCGTCCAGGATCTTCTGCGCCGGTACCATCACCCCCAGGTCCACCACCTCGAAGTTGTTGCAGGCCAGGACCACGCCGACGATGTTCTTGCCGATGTCATGCACGTCGCCCTTGACCGTGGCCATGATGATCTTGCCGTTGCTGCGCGCGGTGTCGCCGCTGCGCGCCTTTTCCGCCTCGATGTAGGGCAGCAGGTAGGCCACGGCCTTTTTCATGACGCGGGCGGACTTGACCACCTGCGGCAGGAACATCTTGCCGGCCCCGAACAGGTCGCCGACGATGTTCATGCCATCCATCAGCGGACCTTCAATCACGTCCAGCGGACGGCTCGCCTGCGCACGTGCCTCTTCGGTGTCCTGTTCGACCCACGCATCCATGCCGTGCACCAGCGCATGCGCCAGGCGGTCCTTGACCGGCTTCTCGCGCCAGGCCAGGTCCTCGCCCTTGGTTTCGCCCTTCTTGCCCTTGTAGCGCTCGGCGATCTCCAGCAGTCGCTCGGTGCCATCGCTGCGGCGGTTGAGGATCACATCCTCGACGCGCTCGCGCAGTTCCGGGTCGAGCTCGTCGTAGATCGGCATCGCACCGGCGTTGACGATGCCCATGTCCATGCCGGCGGCGATGGCGTGGTACAGGAACACCGAATGGATCGCCTGACGCACGGTTTCGTTGCCGCGGAACGAGAACGACACGTTGGAGACGCCGCCAGACACATGGCAATTCGGCAGGGTGCGCTTGATGATGCGGGTGGCTTCAATGAAGTCCACCGCGTAGTTGTCGTGCTCCTCGATGCCGGTGGCGACGGCGAAGATGTTCGGGTCGAAGATGATGTCCTGCGGTGGAAAGCCGACCTGGTCGACCAGGATCCGGTAGGCGCGGGTGCAGATCTCCACCTTGCGTGCACAGGTGTCGGCCTGGCCGGTTTCATCGAAAGCCATCACCACGGCGGCCGCGCCGTAGCGCAGCACCTTGCGCGCGTGCTCGATGAACAGCGCTTCGCCTTCCTTCAGCGAGATCGAGTTGACCACGCTCTTTCCCTGCAGGCATTTCAGTCCCGCCTCGATCACGCTCCATTTGGAGGAGTCGACCATCACCGGAATACGCGCGATATCCGGCTCGGACATGATCAGGTTCAGAT
>JAEXNZ010000252.1 GCA_023439425.1 Pseudomonadota bacterium | reverse complement strand
TACCTGGCTGGCGACGGTGCCGCCTACGGCGGGGCTGGTGGGGAAGCTGTTCGGGCCGCGATATCTCGGCACATTGTTCGGGCTCACGTTGCTGTCGCACCAGTTGGGTGGGTTCTTCGGGGCGTGGCTGGGGGGATTGGCGCTGGCGCATTCCGGCAGCTATGTGTGGATGTGGTATGCGGACATGGCGTTGGCCGCGCTGGCGGCGGTGGTGAATCTGCCGATTCGGGAAGCGCCGTATGGGTGTCATGCGGTGGGTGCGCGATGACGAGCCGGGGTTTCACGCGGTTTTACCGGTTGGGTCGGCTTGATGCGTTTTCGGACTCCCAGGGATAGCGGAGCGGACAGAACTGTCCGAAAATAGTGCATGACCACACAACGCGCCGATGCCGCCGCCCGCCGTGCCCTGATTCTGGATGCCGCCGATGCGGTGTTCGGCCAGCACGGCGTTACCGCTCCGCTGGACATGGTGGTCGAGCGCGCCCAGGTGGGTCGCGCCACGCTCTATCGCAACTTCCCCGACCGCGCAGCGCTCATCGAAGCCCTGCTCAAGCGCGCCGTCGTCCGCATCGAACGCCAGGTCGAGCGCCTGGGTGACCGCGACGATGCCTTGTTCCAGGTGCTGGATGGCATGGCCTCGCGCCTGGTCCACTCGCCCGCCCTGGCCGACTACTGGCGCGCGGTTGACCCCGATCACCCGCCCATGGCCGCCGCCCGCCTCGCGGTTCGGGAGGCCCTCAAAGCCCCGATCCAGCGCGCCATCAATGCCGGCCTGTGCCGCCCCGACCTGCAGCCGACCGACATCAGCCTCATCTCCAGCATGCTCGGTGCCGCCCTGCGCGGCAAAACCACTGAAGAACGCGAACACCTTGCCGCCCGCGCCATGGACCTGCTGCGTGGGGGCCTGCACGGTCCTTCCCACGAGCCGGCCGGATGAGTACCTACCTCAAGCCGGTTCCCGACTGGGAAGAACACGAAAAACCCACCTTGCCCGGCTCGGCCTCGATGCCGTGGCATCCTCCGCATCGTCGCGTCGCCTACGCCGCCGTCGCGCTGCTGGTCGGCATCACCGGCGGTCTGGGCAACGCGCTGGCCACCGCCAACCTGCCCTTCCTGCAGGGCCAGCTGGGCCTTACGCCCGCACAAGGCAGCGGCCTGGTCGCCGCCTACGCCATGGTCAATGTGACCGCCAACCTGCTCGCCTTCAAATTCCGCCAGCAGTACGGCATCCGCCTGTTTGCCGAGATCGGCCTTGGCCTGTACGCCGCACTGGCTGTGCTGCACCTGTTCGTCGGCAGCTTTGAAACCACCCTGCTGATGCGCGCCGCCAGTGGCTTCGCCGGTGCCGCCTGCAGCACGCTCGGTACCCTGTACATGCTGCAGTCGCTGCCGCGCCGCTACACCGGCAACCTGCTGGTGGTCGGGGTCGGTCTTTCGCAGCTGGCCGTACCCCTTGCCTGGCTGGTCTCGCCCGGCCTGGTCGACACCGGCCAGTGGCATAACCTGTACTTCTTTGAAGCCGGTCTGGCCTTGTGCGCGTTCGCCGCAGTGGTCGTGCTCAAGCTGCCGCCCGGCGCGCAGATCAAAGCCTTTGAACCGCTGGATTTCCTGACCTTCGCCCTGCTTGCCCCGGCGGTGGCACTGCTGGTGATCGTGCTGTCCCAGGGCTATGTGCGCTGGTGGCTGGACACCCCGTGGCTGGGCTGGGCGTTGATCGCCGCCATCGCCCTGGCCACCACCGCTTTCATCATCGAGCACTACCGCCGTAATCCGCTGCTGCAGACCCGCTGGCTGACCAGCCTGCCGGTGCTGCACTTCATCGCCGGTGCGTTCGTGCTGCGCTTCCTGACGGCCGAACAGTCGTATGGCGTGATCGGGCTGATGCGGCAGCTGGGCATGGGCCCGGACCAGATGCGGCCCTTGTTCGCGGTGATTCTGGCCGGCGTGATCACCGGCATCGCCACCAGCGCGCTCACCTTCGGGCCAAAGCGGATCATCGCGCAGATCCTGATGGCCATCGCCCTGCTGGGCAGCGCCGCACTGCTCGATCAGAACCGCACCAGCCTGGACCGCCCGCACGATTTCTTCCTGAGCCAGTTCCTGGCCTCGGTGGGCTCGGGCATGTTCATGGGCCCGCTGATCATGCTGGGCATCACCCAGGCGCTGAAGCAGGGCGTGGACCACATGATCACCTTCCTGGTCACCCTGTCGATCACCCAGACCCTGGGCGGGCTGGCCGGTTCGGCAGTGCTCAGCAGCTATCAACTGCACCGCGAACAGGTGTACTCCAGCGCACTGGTAAGCCAGCTTGATCCAGCCGACGGCGTGCTGGCCCAACGCCTGAGACAACAGCAGCAGCTCTATGCCGGCGTGGTCACCGACCCGGTGCAGCGCGTGGCCCAGGGCACCGCGCAACTGGCCCAGGTGGCACGGCGCGAGGCCAACGTGCGCGCGTTCAATGACGTGTTTTCACTCAGTGGGCAGGTAGCGTTGGGGTTCCTGGGCTGGCTGCTGCTGTTGTCGGTGCGCACTGCGGTGCTCAAACAGTGGCGCAAGCGTCACCCGCCCGGTCCTGTTTCCTGATGAGTCCTTCCATGTCTTCGCAACCGCCGCGTCCCGACGACGAAAACGTCAATCCGCCCCCACCCACCGACGCCGCCCCGACAGCGGCACCCGCCACCGTGGCACCGCCGAAGTACATCACCCCCAGCCGGCGCGCGGTCATCATCATGGTGCTGGTCGCGCTGGCGGGCATCGCGCTGATCCTGCGTGCGTGGTCGCTGTGGCCGTTCCAGACCAGCTGGGAAACCACCGACAACGCCTATGTGCGCGGACAGATCACCGTGCTGGCCCCGCAGGTCAGCGGTTACGTCACCGAGGTGCTGGTGAAGGACTACCAGCAGGTCAAACAGGGCGATGCGCTGATCCGCATCGACGACCGCATCTACAAGGAGAAGGTGGCCCAGGCCGAAGCCGAGCTGGACAGCGCCAATGCCGCGCTCGCCAATTCCGACCAGACCCAGGCCCAGGATCGCGCGCAGATCGCCGCTGCGCAGGCCAACCTTGCCGCCGGTCAGTCGGAGTTGAACCGCTCACGCAATGAACTCAAGCGCTATGAGGAGCTCGCCGCGCAGCAGCTGGTGGCCTTGAACGAGCGCGATAAATTCCGCACCACGACCCAGTCGGCGCAGTCGGCCGTGCAGCAGTCACAGGCGCAGATCCGCATCGCCGAGGAAACGCTGACCTCCACCCAGGTCGCCCGCAAGGGTCTGGAAGCACGGGTGGCTACCGCGCAGGCGCAGCTGGAGCTGGCCCGGATCGATCTGGCCAATACGGTCATCCACGCCCCGCGCGATGGTCAGGTCAGCGAGGCGTCGGTGCGGCTGGGCCAGTACGTTACTGCCGGCTCGCAGCTGCTGTTCCTGGTGCCGGACACCTTGTGGGTGGTGGCCAACTTCAAGGAAGGCCAGACCTGGAAGATGCGCATCGGCCAGCCAGCCGCGTTCGCGGTGGATGCGTTTGATGGTCAGCGGCTGACCGGGCGGGTGGAGCAGATTGCGCCGGCGACTGGTTCGGAGTTCAGCGTGCTGCGGCCAGACAATGCCAGTGGGAACTTCACCAAGGTGGTGCAGCGGCTACCGGTGCGGATCGCGATTGATCCGGATCAGGAACTGGCACCACGGTTGCGGCCGGGGATGTCGGTGGTGGTGCGGGTGGATACGGCCGCGACGTCGGACCGATGAAAGACCCGTAGAGCCACGCCCTGCGTGGCTGCGAACGGTGTCACACCGCGCAGCCACGCAG
>JAEXNZ010000110.1 GCA_023439425.1 Pseudomonadota bacterium | reverse complement strand
CCGCAAGTACGTCCTTGTAGGCTCAGTCGCCGCTTGCACGTGTGCGCAATCCTGCGCACACGGCAAGGCCGGGGTTGGGCGTCCTGCCCAACCCGTCGGGCGCAAGCGCCCGCCCCATGCGGCGCATGCCCCCTCCAGCCCATCCCGAACCGCCATCGACAGTGCGTCGGTGGCCAAGGGAAATCAAAAGCACGTAGCTCCGGTGGGATCGGTCGACAGACGATCGCCGTGAAATCCCCAACATTCGGTGACGCATGACCCCGGATCAAGATCGCCGTTGATCTGGCTTTTCCCATGGCCACCGGCCACCTGTCTGGGGCGTGGAAACCGATGCCCCCCGGCTGTTCGCCCAAATCCAACAGCAGCCGGGCAAGCCCGGCTCTACGTACCGATTGCAATCGCAGCCCGAAGGAGCCGCGTCACCCGATCACGCCGGGACGAACCACCAGGCGATAGCGGCGAGGATGGCGGGGACGGACTGGATGAAGAAGATGCGCTTGTTGACGCTGTACGCGCCGTACAGGCCGGCCACGATTACGCAGCCGAGCATGAAGTTGACCAGCATCGGCAGGTGGTCGAACAGGCCCCAGAACAGGCCGGCCGCCAGGAAACCGTTGTACAGGCCCTGGTTGGCGGCCAGAACGCGGGTGATTTCGGCCTTCTCGGGCGTGTTGCGGAAGGTCTTCAAGCCCAGCGGTTTGGTCCAGAGGAACATCTCCAGCACCAGGAAGTACACGTGCAGCAGGGCGACCACCAGGGTCAGGATCAGCGCGGTCCAGTACATGGGCTAGCCTCGAAGGAAGGCTGACAGCTTACTCCGACCGCTCCACCGGCAGCTTCTTTTCTTCACGCAGCACACCGAATGCCGACGCGGTCATGAGCGCTGCTGCGACAACGCCGCCAATGAACACCACCGACGAACCAAACAGCGACAGCCCCTTGTGCAGCCAGGTGAAACTCAGGTCCGCGCCCCGGTACACAACCGTGTCGATCGCCGCGCCGGCCTTGTAGCGCCACTGGCGGTCGACCCGGGTGTAGATCGTCTCGCGTGCCGGCTTGCCCAGAGCGAACTCACTGGCGCGCGTCATCACCTGCACGATCGCCACCATCACCGGTAGCGGCGAGGCGGCCAGCACCGAGAAGCCGGCAATGATCGCGAAGCCCGGAATCAGCAGCGCCGGTGCAATGCCGAAGCGTGACAGCAGCCACCGGGTCAGGCCCAGCTGCAGCACCAGGGTGAGCGCGTTGACGGCCAGATCCACGCGCGAGAAGAACGCCGTGCTTGCCGCCGGGTCGGTGTACAGGCGGCGCACGATGGATGCCTGCTCGTTGTACAGCAGCGTGCCCACGCCCACCCCGAACACCACCATCGCCGCCAGCCAGCGCAGCAATGGTTCACGCGCGATCAGCTTCAGCCCGTCCAGCACGCTGCCGCCCATTGGCGTTTCGCCTGACACCAGCTGCGCCTGCTGCTCGCGCGCCACTGCCCACAGGCGCAGTCGCCAGATGCAGACCAGGCATACGCACAGGAACCCTGCCGACACCAGCATCAGGTTGGCGATGCCCACCCGCTGCACCAGCGAGGCGGTCAGGATAGGCCCCAGGAACGCGCCAATCGTGCCTGCTGCGCCGATGTAGCCGTAGTACGCGCGCGCCTGCACGTTGGAGAACACGTCCGCCATGAAGCTCCAGAACACCGCTACCGCGAACAGGTTGAACACCATCACCCAGAAGAAGAACGCCATGCCACGACCCGGCACGTTGCTGTTGAACAGCAGGTAGAAGCCCAGCAGGGTGATGATGAAGAAGCCATACACCACTGGCAGGAACACCCGGCGTGGATAGCGGCTCACCAGTGCCCCGTACAGTGGCTGCAGCACCAGCATGATCAGAAACACGCAGGTGAACAGGAACTGCAGCACGAAGTCCTGCAGCGCGATCCCGTGGCCCGCGAACCAGGCGATCAGTGACGGCGGGAACACTGTCTGCAGATCGGACGAGGCGGCCATCGCTTCGCGCACCGGGCGCAGCACGTAGTAGCCGCTGAGCAGGCAGAAGAAGTACAGCCCCGCCCACAACAGCGGTGGCGATTGGCGCAAGGCCTGACGCAGGCTGGGGCGTCCTCCCCCCTGGGATTGCGGAGTGCTCATTGCAGCGCAAGGTAAACGATGCACTGCAACACCGCCAGCCTCTGCCCTATGCTGGCGGCTCACCGTTGGGGAACGGACATGTACGACTACATCATTGTCGGTGCCGGTTCGGCCGGTTGCGTGCTGGCCAACCGGCTCAGCGAAGACCCGCACTGCCACGTGCTGCTGCTCGAAGCCGGTCCCGCTGACCGCAATCCCTTCATCCACATGCCGGCCGGCCTGGCCCGGCTGGTCAACAACCGGCGCATCAACTGGAACCTGTACACCGAACCCGAGCCCGCACTGGACGGACGCCGGCTGTGGTGGCCGCGCGGCAAGGTGCTGGGTGGCTCCAGCGCCATCAATGCCATGTGCTACGTACGCGGCGTGCCGGCCGACTATGACGGCTGGGCCGCCGACGGTGCCGCCGATTGGGGCTGGGACCAGGTGTTGCCCTGGTTCCTGCACAGCGAGCACAACAGCCGCGGAGCCAGCGCGCTGCACGGTGTGGATGGCCCCCTGTCGGTGTCGGACCTGCGCCACCACAACCCGCTGTCTGCGGCGTTCGTGGACGCGGCCGAACAGGCCGGTCATGCACGCAACGATGATTTCAATGGTGCCACCCAACTGGGTGCAGGACTGTATCAGGTCACCCAGCGCAATGGCGCGCGCTGCTCCAGCGCGACGGCGTGGCTGCGGCCGGCGCGTGCACGATCCAACCTCACTGTACTGACGGGTGCGCAGGCACGCGCTGTGAGCTTTCAAGGCAGCACTGCGACCGGCGTGTACTACCAGCATCGAGGCCAGCACGTACATGCACGGTCGAGCGCGGAGGTCATTCTCAGTGCCGGGGCGATCCACTCACCCCACCTGCTGCTGCTCTCGGGCGTCGGACCCGAATCCGCTTTACGCACCCATGGCATTCGCGCGCGCGTCGATCTGCCCGGTGTCGGCGGCAACCTGCAGGACCATCTCGACATCTGCACCCTGGTGCATACCCGCCCCGGGGTGAGCTACGACCGCGCCAACCAGACCAGGATCGCCTTCGACTACTTCCTGCGCGGCCACCGCGGTGCTGGCAGCAGCAACATCGCCGAGGCCGGTGCCTTCGCCCGTTCGCGCTTGGCCAGCGATGCACGTGCCGACGTGCAGTTCCATTTCGTGCCGGCGATGCTGGACGACCATGGCCGCCACCGGCTGCCCGGGGACGGCTACACCCTGCATGCCTGCGCGCTGCACCCGCGCAGCCGCGGCCGGATTTCGCTGCGCGACGCCGATCCGCTGTCGCCTCCCCGGATCCAGGCCAACTATCTGGGCGATGCCGAAGGACACGACCTGGCCATGATGCGTGCCTGCGCACGGATGTCAGCGCAGATCCTTGAGCAGTCCGCGTTTGACCCCTGGCGTGGCGCACCGATCTTCCCGGACGTCCGCGACCCGGACGATGCGGCGCTGGATGCCTTCATCCGTGCCAAGGCCGAAACCATCTATCACC
>JAEXNZ010000524.1 GCA_023439425.1 Pseudomonadota bacterium | reverse complement strand
CCAGCCCCAGCAGCGGGAACAGTACGAAGGTGCAGGCCAGGATGGTGAGGTGCAGCCGCCAGTGCAGCAACCCCGCCACGATCGACTCACGCGGCAGGCGCGCACCGTGCAGGAAGAACAGCGCGGCAATGGCCACATCGGTGACATCGTCCAGCACCATTGCCGCAGCCCCGCGCATCGGCAGGAACGAGGCCAGCAGCACGGTGCACAGCAGGGCCAGGGTGAAGTTGTCCGGTCGCACGCGCGACCACCAATGCGTCATCGTGGGAGATTCCCTTGCAGTGTCATCGCAATGTCGCGCGCGCCTTCAGCAGCTCGCGCAACTCGTACTTGTCAGTATCGTCCAGACCCTGCTGCCGCTGCTTTGCCTGAAGCTCCTCCAGACGTTGCAGCAACAGCTGCTTTTCCAGCTGTGCAACTGCGTCGTGCAGCTCCTGGGTCCAGATCGCATCATCACCCGGCAGCGTCTGCGCGGCCAGTTTGTGCAGCGACGCCTGTTCCTCGCGGCCGTCAAAGTGCTCCAGCAATGCACCGGTGCTGATATCCGGGCGTTGTTCCACCAGCCCCAGCAGCTCCAGCAGCAGCTCCACCCCGGGCAGGCGCAGGCCGTTGATCTGGTGCCCTTGCAGCGTCATCGCCAGCGAGGGCTGCTGCAGCAGAATCGCAATCGCCGCGCGCACCAGGCTGCGCTTCTGCGCCGGAGCCACCGCACGCGGCGGCGGGCGCGAGGCCTGGGCGGGCGCGGAGGAGGCAGCGCCCAGCCCGGTCAGCGTGGCCAGCTGCTGCTTCATCAGGTCGCCGAATGCGCCGTCGGGAATCTGCGCCAGCATCGGTCGCGCGCGCTCGGCCAAGCGGGCCTTGCCGTCCAGCGTGCCCATGTTGATTTCACGGGTGAGCTCGTCGAAGAAGAACTGCGACAGCGGCGTGGCCTGCTTCAGGCGCGCGTCGAACGCTTCGCTGCCTTCCTTGCGCACGATGGTGTCCGGGTCTTCGCCGTCGGGCAGGAACAGGAAGAAGGCCTGGCGGCCGTCCTTCATGCGCGGCAGCACCGATTCCAGCGCGCGCCAGCCGGCGCGGCGGCCGGCGGCGTCGCCGTCGAAACAGAAGAACACGTCCGGCGCATTGCGGAACAGCAGCTCGGCGTGCTCCGGCGTGGTCGCGGTGCCCAGCGTGGCCACCGCCTGGGTGACCCCGAACTGGAACAGTGACACCACGTCCATGTAGCCTTCCACCACGATCAGCCGCTCGATCTTCTGGTTGGCCTGGCGCACCTGCCACAGGCCGTACAGTTCGCGGCCCTTGTGGAAGAGGGCGGTTTCCGGGGAATTGAGGTACTTCGGGCCGTCGTCCTTCTCGAACACGCGGCCACCGAAGGCGATCACCCGGCCGCGGCGGTCGAAGATCGGGAACATCACCCGGTCGCGGCACGTGTCGTAGACATGCCCGCGATAGTTCTACGAGAACAGGCCAGCGCGGTCGAGCAGCTTCATCCGCCGCTCGTCCTTGCCCAGCGCATCCTTCAGCGCGCTGTAGCCGTCCGGCGCATAGCCGATCAAGAAGCGGGTGCGGGTGGCTTCGTCCACGCCACGCTGGTCCAGGTAACTGCGTGCCTTGTCGCTGCCTTCCATCTGCTTCTGGAAGAAGCGCGTGGCCGCATCCAGTGCCGAGTACAGGTCGCGGCTGTCGTCCTGCTGCTGCGCGCTGCGCGGCTGGCTGTCGCGCGGCACTTCCATGCCCACGCGCTTGGCCAGCTCGTCCACCGCGTCGAGGAACTCGAGGCGGTCGTAGTTCATCAGGAAGCTGATCGCGGTGCCATGCGCGCCGCAGCCGAAGCAGTGATAGAACTGCTTGGTCGGCGACACCGTGAACGATGCCGAGCGCTCGTCATGGAACGGGCACCGGGCTGAGTATTCCTTGCCCTGGCGCTTCAGCGGCACACGGCTGCCCACCACTTCGACAATGTCGGAGCGGGCCAGCAGGTCGTCAATGAAAGCGTCGGGAATACGGGCCATGAGCCCGTCTAGTTTACCCGTTGCCAGCCGTCTCGCCCGGCTTCGGGCAGGGAATGCCGGCCTGCGCCAGCTGCGCCCGCGCCCGCAGGCGTTCGTCGATCACCGCCGTCATCAGCGCACCGACGAAGAACACCACCGTGGCGTAGTAGATCCACACCAGCGAAATCACCAGTGCCCCCATCGACCCATAGGCGCTGCCCGGAGCCACGGTGGCGATATACACGCCAATGCCATAGCGGCCCAGGGCGAACAGGGCCGAGGTGATCACCCCGCCAATGAACGCCTGCCGCCATTCCACACGGCGGTCGGGCAGGTAGTGGTACAGGAAGGCGAACGCCACCGCGTACAGCAGCAGGGTGGTCACATAGCCCAGCGCCGGCAGCACCGAGGGCAGCTGGGCGAACGCCACCTGCAGCATGGTGGTCGCGGTCATCGACAGAATCAGCAGGAAGCCCAGCGCCAGCACCACGCCGAACGAGAACACGCGCTTGCGCAGCCAGGCCTTCAGCCCCTCCAGGCGCTCGCCGCTGGTATGGAAGATCAGGTTCAGTGCGTTCTGCAGCTGCGCGAACACCGCCGTGGCACCAATGAACAGCAGCAGGGTGCTCCACACCCCCGCCAGCGAGCCCACATCCGGCTGGTTGTCCGCGTTCTTCAGCACCGTATCGGCCACGCTGGCCGCGCTCGACCCGGCCACGTCGGCGATCTGCCCGACCAGCGCCTGCTGCGCCGGCGGATACAGCGAAGCGGTCAGCCACAGCAGCAGCACCAGCAGCGGGGCCATCGAAAGCAGGGCATAGAACGAAACCGACGCGGCCTGGGTCAGCACGTCGATCTCCACGAAGCGCTTGCCTACCGCCGCCGGAAAGCTGCGCTCCAGCCGGTCTACATACTTGCGCAGGCGCAACGGAACGCCCTCGTGATCGTGCGGGTCTTCAACCATGACCCCGTTGTAGCAGCCACCCGTCGAAGGCCCGGTGAAAAGGTAGTGCCGGCCGCTGGCCGGCAACCTCATCGAACTCGAATCGATCCGAAAACGATCAACCCAACTGCTGCTTCACCAGCTTCGACACCAGACCCATATCAGCCTGACCCGCCAGCTTCGGCTTCAGCGCGCCCATCAGCTTGCCCATATCCGCCGGGCCCGCAGCGCCGGTTTCCGCGATCGCCGCCTGGATCGCCGCCACAATCTCGGCTTCGCCCATCTTGGCCGGCAGGTAGGCTTCAATCACCACCAGTTCGTCGCGCTCGATCTGCGCCAGGTCGTCGCGGTTGGCCGCGTCGTACTGGGTGATCGAGTCCTTGCGCTGCTTGACCATCTTGTCCAGCACGGCAATGACCGCAGCGTCATCCAGCTCGATGCGCTCGTCCACTTCCTTCTGCTTGATGGCGGCATTGATCAGGCGGATCACGCCCAGCTTGTGCTTTTCGCCCGCCTTCATGGCGGCCTTCATGTCATCGGTGAGCTGCTGCTTCATGCTCATGGAACACCTCGGTTCGGTGAATAGGGTAGAAACGCAAAAAGCCGGTAACGCTCGCGCGTTCCGGCTTCGGCTTCGTCGCGACAGGTCAAGCCTGTCGCATCGAAGTGCGTCCGATCAGTACAGGCGCTGACGCTTGGTGACGTCGCGCGACGAGCGGCGCAGCTGACGCTTCACAGCAGCGGCGGCCTTGCGCTTGCGCTCC
>JAEXNZ010000500.1 GCA_023439425.1 Pseudomonadota bacterium | reverse complement strand
GCATGTGGGCGCGCGCGCGGCGACAGCGATGGTTGCGGCAGGTGACGAAGACGTCGGTGCCAGGTTGCATGTGCCGACGCGGGACGAGGGCGTGGTGCCTGCGGCGTTTGGGCCGTTGCGGGATCGCATGCGGCCGTGATTGATCGGAACTACGTGTAAAGCCGATTTCGTTCCGAGGTCATGCGTTACCGGGCGTGGGCGATTTCATGGCCGTCGTCTGTCGACCGACGCTACCGGCACACGCCAGTCCCGCGCGTAGTGACACGTCATGCGTGTCAGCGATAGCGCGTCCGCAAGCCATCGCCACGATCCGGGGTTGTCGGCAATCGCCCCATCCGCGCGCAAAAACAAAAAGCCCCGCCGAAGCGGGGCTATTTGCGATAGCGATGTAGCAGCCGATCAGCGCTTCATCGAACCGAAGAACTCGTCGTTGGACTTGGTGTTCTTCATCTTGTCCAGCAGGAATTCCATCGCCGCGATTTCGTCCATCGGGTGCAGCAGCTTGCGCAGGATCCAGATCTTCTGCAGCAGCTCTGGCTCGATCAGCAGGTCTTCGCGACGCGTGCCCGAACGGTTGATGTCGATTGCCGGGTAGACGCGCTTTTCGGTGATGCGACGGTTCAGGTGCACTTCGCTGTTGCCGGTGCCCTTGAATTCTTCGTAGATCACTTCGTCCATCTTGCTGCCGGTGTCCACCAGCGCCGTGGCGATGATGGTCAGGCTGCCGCCTTCTTCGACGTTACGTGCCGCACCGAAGAAGCGCTTCGGACGGTGCAGCGCGTTGGCGTCGACACCACCGGTCAGCACCTTGCCCGAGCTCGGCACCACGTTGTTGTAGGCGCGCGCCAGACGGGTGATCGAGTCCAGCAGGATCACCACGTCCTTCTTGTGCTCCACCAGGCGCTTGGCGCGCTCGATGACCATTTCGGCCACCTGCACGTGGCGCGCGGCCGGTTCGTCGAAGGTCGAGCTGATCACTTCGCCGCGCACCGTGCGCTGCATTTCGGTCACTTCTTCCGGACGCTCGTCGATCAGCAGCACAATCATGTGCACTTCCGGATGATTGGTCGTGATCGCCGTGGCGATCTGCTGCATCATCATCGTCTTACCGGCCTTCGGCGGCGACACGATCAGCGCACGCTGACCCTTGCCCTGCGGGGCCATCAGGTCGAGGATGCGGCCGGTGATGTCTTCCGACGAGCCGTTGCCGCGTTCCAGGGTGAAGCGCTTGCGCGGGAACAGCGGGGTCAGGTTCTCGAACAGCACCTTGTTCTTCGACGCTTCCAGCGGCTCCCCGTTGATGGTGTCCACGATCGACAGCGCGAAGTAGCGCTCGCCGTCCTTCGGGAAGCGGATGCGGCCGGACAGGTGGTCGCCGGTGCGCAGGTTGAAGCGACGGATCTGGCTCGGCGAGATGTAGGTGTCATCCGGGCCGGCCAGGTAGCTGGCCTCGGCCGCACGCAGGAAGCCGAAGCCGTCCGGCAGGATTTCCAGCACGCCGTCGGCGGCCACGCCGTCACCATGACGGGTCAGTACCTTCAGCAGCGCGAAGATCACGTCCTGCTTGCGGGCGCGGGCGACGCCTTCGGAGATCTGCAGCTGCTCGGCAATTTCCAGCAGCTTCTGCGCCGGCATGCGCTTGAGGTCGCTCAGCGAGTAGACCGGGAAGCCTTCCGGCACCTGCGGCTGCTGGCGCGGCACGAAGGCCTGCTGCTCGCCGTTGTCCTGCGGCATGCCGTCGTCGCGGAAGCGGTCGTTGCGGTTGCGGTCGCGGTCGCGGCGGTTGCGGAAACGGTCACGGCGGTTGCCCTGGCCCTGTCCCTGCTGGTACGGGTTCTGGTTCTGCCCGCCCTGCGCGTTCTGATTCTGGTTCTGGTGACGCTGCTGGCCACCTTCGCCGCCTTCCTGGCCACCGCTCGGGGCCGAGGAACCTTCGCCCGATGCGCTGGCCGCGGGCGCAGCGGGAGCAGCCGGGGCGGGAGCCGCTGCCGGCGCCGGCGCGGCAGGCGCGGCAGCCAGAGGCAGGGCGGGTTGCGCCGGCGGAGCGGCGGATTCGGCCGGAGCGGCCTT
Source organism: Pseudomonadota bacterium (assembly GCA_023439425.1). Lineage (GTDB taxonomy): Bacteria > Pseudomonadota > Gammaproteobacteria > Xanthomonadales > Xanthomonadaceae > Stenotrophomonas. The sequence goes on along the minus strand of JAEXNZ010000500.1, from coordinate 1,610 downwards.
GGCGACGCGCGGCTTGCGCACGCGCTTCTCGGCGGGCGCGTCGGCGCTGCCGGTTTCGGTCGTAGTGATATCGGACAAGAGCTGGATTCCTCGCTGAGAGGTGCGAGCGCCCGGCAAGGGCGTCAGGATGTTTGGGAAAAGGATTCCGGGCGGGAGTACGACCGGAAGACACGGCACGCGAACGCGGCCGGATATGCCGACACTACCACCGGCTTGCGGCAGGGCGCAAGCCGGGCAGGGCGGGATCATTCATGCGGGCGTGGGGCCCGCCGGGCAGCCGGTGACCCGGCTGCCGCAGGTGACTCAGGCCAGGGCCTTGTCGAGCAGGCCGGCCAGCTGGGCCTTGCCCACTGCACCGATCTGCTCGCCGACCTTTTCGCCGTCCTTGAAGACGACCAGGTACGGGATCGAACGCACGTGGTACTTGGCGGCCAGAGTGCGGCTGTTGTCTACGTTGACCTTCACGATCTTGGCGCGGCCGTCGTAGGCATCGGCCAGTTCATCAAGCGCCGGGGCGATCATCTTGCAGGGACCGCACCATTCGGCCCAGAAGTCCACCAGCACCGGTTCCTTGGAGTTCAGTACGGTGTTCTCGAAGTCGGCATCGCCGACATGTACAACCTTGTCGCTCATCTTGGTCTCTCGATTGGAGTGCACCCGGCCAGGCCGGAGGGTTGAACCTGGACCCGCCTTGCGGCGTGTCCGCGTCTGCTGCCTCGTGGTCGCCTGGGCGGCCAGCGGTGCGTCCGGTGGGATGCCTGGACGCTCTCGGGGCGCAGTGTACCCCTATCGAACCCGGGGCACAGTCCCCGGCTGCAACGCTACATCCTGTGACAGGCATCGCGCTTTGCCAGGGCTTGTCCCAGTAAGTGCGGGCGGGTATGGGGCGCTTCCACCCCCTGCTGGCGGCCCGTTCAACTGGCGTGTGGCGCGGTGAAATCCGCGCGAGGGCGGGCAGGCGGGATGTCGTCTCAAGCCCCCGCGCGACGCCACCCCCGGTTTGCTTCCGACATTGCGCTAAACTGCGACATTGTGCAGCGGCCCGCGTCCCATCGATCCGGCCCCGGCATTCCCGGCGCAACGGCCGTATGGCAACGCTGCCCTCCAAGATTGCAAGCCTTCCGGCCCGGTGCCGGCGCGGCCTTACCAAGACGGACTCATGAGCGACAAACCGCTGACCGATTTGACTTTCTCCTCCTTTGATCTGCATCCGGCCCTGCAGGCCGGTCTTGAAGGAGCCGGATTCACCCGCTGCACCCCGATCCAGGCGCTGACCCTTCCGGTCGCGCTGGCCGGTGGCGATGTGGCTGGCCAGGCCCAGACCGGAACCGGCAAGACGCTGGCCTTCCTGGTGGCAGTGGTCAACCGCCTGCTCAGCCGCCCGGCGCTGGCCGACCGCAAGCCGGAAGACCCGCGCGCGCTGATCCTCGCCCCCACCCGCGAACTGGCCATCCAGATCCACAAGGATGCGGTGAAGTTCGGCTCCGACCTGGGCCTGCGCTTCGCGCTGGTCTACGGCGGCGTGGACTACGACAAGCAGCGCGAGATCCTGCAGCAGGGTGTGGACGTGATCATCGCCACCCGGGGCCGCCTGATCGACTACGTGAAGC
>JAEXNZ010000479.1 GCA_023439425.1 Pseudomonadota bacterium | reverse complement strand
GCAGCCGGGCAAGCCCGGCTCTACGGAGCAGATGCGCGCGTTCAGGTGCCCCGGGAAGCGTCCGCCGTCCGGCACCCTGCACAGCGGCCCGAAATCTCCACGCTGTGTGACGCGGGCACGAAGCCGGTAATGCGCGCCTGATCCATCCAGTTCACGCCCGTCTCAGCCGCGTGCACGACCTGCACGCTGCAACACTCTTCGCACACCAGATACGTGCACCGCGAAGGCGTGCCCGGCGGCACATACAGATGCGCGTTGATCGAATTCAACCGTACCGCCCAGCCTTGGCCCAACAGGAAATCCAGCGCCCGGTACACACTGGTGGGGGCGGCATTGGGCTGGGTGCGGCGCACTTCCTCCAGCACGGCGTACGCCTTCATCGGCACGCCTGCATTCGCCAGTACCTGCAGCACGCGCTGGCGCATGGCGGTGAAGACGAATCCGCGTTGTTCGCACAGCGTCCGTATCGTCTGCAGGCCATCGCCCGCCACGGTTTCAGCGTGAACACGTGGACGTGCAGGGGGCGAAGGCGGCGGCGTACTGTGCATGCGCTGTTCGTCCCTCAGGCCGGCTCGGCAACCACGATGTAGTCACTGCCATGCGCCAGGCCCCCGAGCTGATGGCTGGCCGCCAACGCCCGCGCCTCCAGCTCGGCCACGTGCTGCAGCAGCGACACCGCCAGCCGACGGTCCTGCAGCTTGTTCGCCGCCTGCGTGCACATCGCCAGCTGGCTCTGGATGAAGCGCGCGCCGTAAGTGATCGGCAGCACATGCGCATCGACCACCCGGAAGCTGGCCGCTTCCAGATGCCGCAATGTCCAGTCCAGCGGATACTCGCGATAGGGACTGTCGCCGGCCATCAGCAGGCAGGCATCACGCAGGCGGCCGATCTCGTTGATCAACCGGCCCGCATCGGTATCGGGCAGGCCATGCACATACGGCTGCAGGCCAATCAGATACAACCGGCTGCGCACCAGCGGACGCAGGCGTGGGAACAGCTTGTCCTGCCAGTAAGGCGCAAAGCCTTCAATCGCCCCCAGCAGATAATCCGCCAGCACCACATCAAACTGCTCGTCCTGCAGCAGCGCCGGATCCATCCAGTTGCCAGTGAGCAGGCGATCCTGCTCACGCATCGGCTGCTGCAAGGCGGCCTGGGACTTCTCGCGCATCCGCTCCGAACCGGTCACCGCCGTCCAGCGTTCACTGCCCAGCGATTCCAGCCAACGGATGGACGCCGGCCCGGTGCCGGCGTCCAGAACCTGCCCCCACGGCCGGTGGTCGTGGAGGCGGGCAACGCGCTCATAGAGCGAAGTGGCCATGCTCAGAAGCGGTAGCTGAAGCCCAGGCTGACATTGCGGCCAGGCTGGGGGACAGTGCTGGCCAGGAACGAGGCATGGTTCCAGACCTGCTCGTCCGCCAGGTTGGTGCCGCGCAGGAACACCTGGGCATTGGTGTTGGGCACGGTGTAAGCCACGGTCAAGTTGACCATGTCGTACGACGGCGACTCCACCTCGTAGTCCGCAATGTCACGCTGACGGTTCACGCGGTACAGCTCCAGCTCGGTGTCGAACGCGCCCAGTGCCCAGTTCACACGGCCACCGAAGCGAGCGGCCGGAATGCGCGGCACGTTGCCACCGCCATCGGCAAAGCGGGCCCGGGTGCGGTCGCCGAACAAGGTGGCCGATACCGCGTCGGTGAACTGATAGCCCAGCTCGGCTTCCACGCCGCGGAACTCCACGTCGGCCTGGGTGTACTTGATCAGGCGGAAGGCTTCGTACTGGTCCAAGGTCCGCGCGTAGATGTAGTCGTCCACGTTGTTGGCGAACACGCCCAGGCTGTAGGTCAGCGGGCCTTCGCTCTTGCGCAGGGTCAGCTCGGCGTTCTTCGAGGTTTCCTTGTCGTAGCCGGCGTCATTGGCGGTGCCGCCGCAGGTCAGGGCGCTGGGCAGCAGGCCGCACTCGTAGGTGTTGGTCGCCATGTGGATGCCACGTGCATACAGTTCCTGCGCGTGCGGCAGGCGCTGCGAGCGCGACAGCGAGACGGTCAGCGAGGTATCTGGGGTGAACGACCAGATCGCCGCGCCCGAGAACGAGCTGGCGGTGTCGTCGAAGGCCGGGCGGTTGCGAACGTCGCTGCGTGGCTGGTGCTTCAGCCATTCATGGCGTGCGCCCAGCTCGAAGTGCCACTGGTCGTTTACTTCCACGTGTTCGACCAGGAACACGCCGGTGGAGCGGGTGTCCACGGTCGGCAGGAAGGCTTCCACGCCGGTGGCGCTGAACTCGGTATCCGAATGCTGGATGCCGAACACGCCGCTGAAGGCCCCCAGCGGCACGTGCTCCAGCTCCACGCGGCTGTCGTAGCCCTTGTTGGCGAAGGTGGTGGTGACTTCTTCGCCGTCGATTTCGTCGTGGCTGTAGTCGGTGTAGTTGGCACGGAAACGGACGCGGCTGATGCCGGCAAACGGGTCGCGGTATTCGCCGCGCAGGTCGTAGCGCTTGCTGGTCAGGTTGATCGCGGCGACGTGCTCATGGTCGTGCTCGTGATCATGGTCATGCTCCTGTTCCTCGCCGGCACCATGCTCGTGCGATCCGCAGTGCAGGGCGCTGCCGTGCGGGTGGCAGCCTTCGTATTCGTGGCTGTGGCCGGGCAGGCCGTAGTCGTCCTCGCGGTAGGAGTAGGCCACGCCCACGTAGCCGTTGTCGGTGACCCAGCTGGCCCCGACGCTGCCGTTCTTGGAGCGGCTGAAGGTGGCATTCACGCGCGACTCCTCCAGATCCGGCGCGCGGTAGTTGTCGGCGTCCTTGTAGGAGCCCTCGGCATGCAGTACCAGATGCTGACCGACCTGGCCGCTGATCGAGGCCGCGCCCACACGCTCATCGGCCACGGTGTTGCCACGGATCAGCAGGCGGCCTTCCAGGCCGTTCTCGGGCAGGCGCTCGGGAATCTTGTTGTCCAGCACATTGACCACGCCGCCAATGGCACCGCCGCCGTACAGCAGCGTGGCCGGGCCGCGCAGCACTTCGATGCGCTCGCCCAGCAGCGGGTCGACGGTGACGGCGTGGTCGGGGGAGATGTCCGAGGCATCCAGCACGGCGGAGCTGTCGGAGAGCACCTTCACGCGCGGCGCGGTCTGGCCGCGAATGACCGGCCGACCGGCACCGGCCCCGAACGAGTCGAAGCGGACGCCGGGCAGGCCATCCAGCACCTCGCCCAGGTTGCCGCCGCCCTGCTGGATGCGTTCGGCGCTGATCACGCTGATCGGCGAGGCGACCTTGCGGGCGTCTTCGGCCATGCCGGTGACGTGGATGGTGTCCAGGGTGGATGCGCTGGGCGGGGCGGCCTCGGCGTGGGCCGTGGTGGCGGCCATGCCGGAGGCGAGCAGGCCCAGGGCAATGGCAGAGGAGAGGGTGGAGCGGTATCGAGACATGAGTCTTCCGTGGCGGGTGAATAACGATGTTATAACATCACATCACACAATGTTGCCAGTAGTGACACGCCATGCGTGTCAGCACCATCTCCCCGCACCCGCATAACCCGACAACCCGCCACCCCCTTGCCGTACAACCGTTACAGAGGTTTCCGATCACGCCAGCGGCAAGTCCCGACCCGGGCCAACCCGGCGAAACTGCTACCATGTGGCGTTCTGTAACCCACCCAGATTCAATGAGCGGCAGGCGGGATCACGGCTCCTTCCGGACTGTGTAATCTCTCAGACCTGCCCTCGAACAACGGAAGAGCACACCCTATGGCGCGCGGCATCAATAAAGTCATCCTGGTCGGCAACCTCGGCAACGACCCGGACGTGAAGTACACCCAGGGCGGCATGGCCATCACCCGTATCAGCCTGGCCACCACCAGCGTCCGCAAGGACAAGGATGGCAACCAGCAGGAACGCACCGAATGGCACCGCGTGGTGTTCTTCGGCAAGCTCGGCGAAATCGCCGGCGAATACCTGCGCAAGGGCAGCTCGGTCTACGTCGAAGGCAGCCTGCGCTACGACAAGTACACCGGCCAGGACGGCGTGGAGAAGTACTCCACCGACATCATTGCCGACGAAATGCAGATGCTGGGCGGCCGCGGTGAAGGCGGCGGCGGTGGTGGTGGCGGTGGCAACTACGGCGGTGACCGTCCGCAGCGCCAGCAGGCTCCGCGCCAGGAGTACGGCGGCGGTGGCGGCAACCAGCGTGGCGGTGGCGGCGGTGGCTACGGCCAGCAACAGCGCCCGCAGCAGCAGCCGCAGCAGTCGGCTCCGCCGATGGATGATTTTGCGGACGACGATATCCCGTTCTAGGACACCTATCCTCACGCTTTGTAGCTAATGGATACAGGAAGCCCCTTCTACTAAGGGGCTTTTCTATTTTTTGCTCACTA
>JAEXNZ010000476.1 GCA_023439425.1 Pseudomonadota bacterium | reverse complement strand
GCTGAACTGAGCGCAATCGGCACGGAAGACGGAAAAAACATGGCATCCGCGTCATCCGATCCCACGCCTCCGTTGCGCTCGACCTATCCTTGCACGCGGGCCGTTTCCAATCGCTCGCTGTATTGCGCATGGTGAAGCCGTGGAGTTTGAAACCTCCTAAAAAAGAATCAGTGCTGTTGTGCGTCTAGTGTCGGGAGGGTGACGGAATACAACACCCTCGTGGAAATACGTCACACCGTTTTTGGTTCTTTTTACGGGTTTCAACCTCCTGACCCCTCGCCATCCGGCGAGGGGGTACTTCAACAGGAGCAATTCCGTGTCCGAAGAAAAGCGGCCCAAGCGCCCCCTGCATGTCCAGCGTCCCAAGAACATCCGCGTTGAAGCACTCACCCCGCGCGATGTCGATGAACCCGATGCCATCCGCATCCCCTGCATCAAGCTCCGCGGCATGTGGCTACATGTCGCCGGCTTCCGCATCGGCGACGTGCTGATCCCGCATCCGATCCCCGGCGGCATCGGCCTCACCGTGCGCCCGGCACCGGAAGTCGTCACCCGCCAGACAGTGAAACGTTCCCCCTGACGCACACGTCTGCGCCTCGCCGAGTGCACGCGGCGGGGATGCAGATCGATTTGCAACAAATCGGATGTTTCTTACAGAAAAGTTGGTTCAAAAGTGATTACTGCGGCGGTGTGCCGCAATGATCATGGAATTGAATCCGGAATCCCATCTCTCTACTACAGGTGTACGATGAACCAAATCATTGAACGGGGGCTCCCCGCCATGAAGCCGATCAATCCTACTGGGCGAACTGCCAAATCCGGGGCCTCCCCGTCTCTGAAGAAGGCCAGGAGTGCGCGAACGCATCCGAACACGCCAGAGGTCAAGATCGGGATATCCGACCTGACCGTAATGACGGCGGACAAGTTCGAGCAGCAAAGCTGGTCGACTGTCCTCGATAAGGTGGGCAAGCTGCCAGCGGTCGTTATTCAGGGGGGGGCAGCGAAACGAAGCCGTCCTCCTCTCGGTGGCCATGTATGAACTTCTCCTTCAGCACCTTGGCGATATCGCGCCCCAGGAAGTTGCGAATGCGATTGCCTTGGCCAGGGTGCAGAAGGAGTGTGATGAGCGCCTTGCTGTGCTGAATGAAGGGGAGTCACTTGCCGAAGTGATAAAGAACGCCCCGCATCAGGGGAAAGTCAAGCTCGGCCCGGCGTTCTGAACGATGCCGACAATAACCGTATTGGCCGGAGTGAACGGAGCGGGAAAGAGTTCACTGGTAGGCGGCATCCTCCATGAGCGTGGGAAAGACTGGTTCAATCCTGACGCATACGCATTGCGGCTCGTGCAGCTTGGACACGATCAGGACGCGGCCAACTCGGCTGCATGGGCCATGGGGAAGGCCCGCCTTGTGCGTGCCATTGAAAAGGCGAGGGATCACGCGTTTGAGACGACACTTGGCGGATCAACTCTCACTGCGCTGCTACGGAAGGCTATGGCTACTCATGACGTGGCGGTGTGGTTCTGTGGCCTGGAGAGCGCCGAGCTGCATATCGAGCGGGTGGCGCAGCGGGTGGCTGCGGGAGGGCATCACGTAGGGTCCGATCTGATACGCCTTCGATATGATCGATCCAGGGAGAACCTGATCTCTTTGATGGACGGATTGGCCGCGCTTCGTGTCTACGACAATTCCGCCTGCACAGAGGACGGTGCCCGTCGTTTGAAGTTGGTACTCAACCTGTACCAGGGCATCATTGAGTTCCCTGCGTCGTCCGAAGACTTGCACGGCACCCCGGAGTGGGCGATGCCCATCGTCCAGCATGCGCTGCAGTTGTATCCGCCGGTGTGGCTGAAGTTATCGATGCTGAGCCTCTTATGGAGGTGCTTCGCACCGAAAGTTCAGACCGGGAGCTTTGATTCAAGCACAGCGCCTCCGAAAGGGGGCGTTGTGTTTTTGGGCGTGCAGCCACGCAGGGCGTGGCTCTACCGTTCTTTCAGCATGTTGCAGAAGAGTGCGCCTTGCTCAATTGCGTCATCCAGGGCCACGTGGGTGTGCGGCAGTTTGTCGAACCAGCGCTTGGGCATGTTGCGCTTGGTCGCAGCCCGGTAGTCGGACTTCATCAGCGCCATCGCGAAGGTCTTGATGTCCAGCGCGGAGTGCGAGAACGGGCTTTCTCCGACATAGCGCATCAGGTACCAGTACACGAACAGGAAGTCGTAGCCGGCCGGGTAACCGACGAACACGGGTCTGCCTGGTAGCGTCCTGATCCATGCCACGTACCGCTGCATGGCGGCTTCCGGTGCCTCGCAGTCGGTACGGCACGCCGCCCAGGCCTTGGGCTGCGTCGCCCACCAGGCCATTGTGTCCGGGTGGCCGCTGGCGTCCGGTAGCGTGTCCAGATTCGCAGTGAAGGTTCCGATCAGGGTCTTGTCAGACCGGTAGGCGGCCGATGCGAAGCTGAGCATGGAATGTGGGCCGGGAATGGGGCCGTCGGCCTCGACGTCTGTGCTGAGGTAGATCTCTTCTTTGGTCATGCTGCGCATTCTAGTCAGCAGCGCTGGAATATCCCGGTCACAATGTTACGGTATAACACTTAATTGATCTGTCTATCACCGTACCCCATGACCTTGATGAAGACCCGGTTCGCTCCTAGCGCCTCCCTGAAGTGCGCCTCGCTCCTGCTGCTCGCCACCGCGCTTTCCGCATGCCAGTCCGCGCCGTCAGCTCGCTCGGGCGCAACCAGCACCGCGCCGAAGAACATCATCGTCATGATCAACGACGGAGCGGGGTGGGGCACCTGGGACGCGGCCGCCTACTGGCAGTACGGCAGCCGCGGAGGGGCACCGTACGCTGATTTCCCGCAGCGCTTCGGGGTGACCACCTTCCCGCTCAACAGCAGCAGCCAGCCCACCGGCGAGGCGAACCAGTCGATCAGCTATGACCCGGTGCGTGCCTGGGATGCCACCGAAGTGCCGGCAAAGGACCTGCCTTTCGTGGGCTACCAGTACCTGGCGTCGGTAGCGACTGACAGCGCGGCTGCGGGTACTGCGCTGTCCTCAGGGGTAAAGACCTACAACAACGCCATCAACTTCAACAACAACGGCCAGCCGGTGGACTACAGCGCGCTTTGGGCCAAGCGCCGGGGCATGGCTACCGGCGTGGTGACCACGGTGCCGTTCTCGCACGCCACGCCGGCGGCATTCGCGGCGCAGAACGAGTCGCGCAACAACTACCACGCGCTGGCGCACCAGATGCTGTCGCAGGGACATATGGATCTGATCATGGGTGCCGGTGGTCCGGGCTTTGATGTCAGTGGCAGGCCGTGTCCTGCAGTGCCCAAGGCAAACTCGCTGGATGGTTGCGATACCCAGTGGCAGTACGTGTCGCAGGAAGACTGGCAGCAGCTGCAGGCCGGCTCCACTATCGGTGGCAACCCGGTGGGCCCGTGGCGGTTGATCCGTAGTCGTACGGATTTCCGGCGTCTGGCTGCAGGTGACCTGCCGGCGGACCGTCCGCTGATTGGTGTGACTGAGGTGGCCAACACGCTGCAGCAGGCGCGTCAGGAACAGGTTATGGGGGATGATGCCACGCAGCCTTCGGGCGTGCGAATGATTAGGTCGGTGCCGGATCTGGCCACGATGACCACGGGCGCGCTGGACTTCCTCAAGCGCCGCTCGGATCGGGGGCTGTTCCTAATGGTGGAGGGTGGGGCGACCGACTGGGCCGCCCATACCAGCTCGTGTGGCACCGAGTGGCATTACGGGGAGTGTGGCGATGAGCCTCAGTATGGGCGGTTGATCGAGGAAACCGTGGATTTCAACAACGCCGTGGCGGCGGTGGTGAAGTGGGTGGAGGCCAATGGAGGCTGGGAGCGCAATCTGGTGATCGTCACCACCGACCACGACAACAGTCTGCCGATGGGGACGGAGGCGCAGCGGGTGGCGTTTTCGCCTGTGGTGAATCATGGGAAGGGGAAGATGCCGGGATTGAGCTTCCGGCCGACCGGGAATCATTCCAATGCGCTGGTGCCGTTGTGGGCCAAAGGCGTTGGGGCGGAGCGGTTTGGTGCACGGGTTAGGGGCGTGGATGCGGGGTACCGCGAGCATGTGGGGTTGAACGACGGGCGGTATGTCGACAACACCGATGTGGCTCGGGTGGTGCGTGAGGTGATTGAGTCGCCGTGACGGGGGACGGTCGCGGCGCGGGCGGTTGATGCGCGGGGACGAACGGCCACCGTGACCGTGCGGGGGCGATGACGTAGAGCCGGGCTTGCCCGGCTGC
>JAEXNZ010000454.1 GCA_023439425.1 Pseudomonadota bacterium | reverse complement strand
GTGCTGGGCTACTACGCCATGGCCCGCGACATCACCGAACTGAAGCAGGCGCAGGCCGCGCTGCGGGCCAACAATGCGGCGCTGGAACGCCAGGTGGACGAGCGCACGTCTGCGCTGCACCAGAGCGACAGCCGCCTGCAGGCGCTGTTTGAATCCAGCTTCCAGCATCAGACGCTGCTCAGTACCGACGGCCACATCATCGATACCAACTCGGCGTCGCTGTCGGCCATTCTGGCGACCAAGCCGGAAGTACGTGGACAGCTGTTCTACGAATCGGCGTGGTTTGCCGGCACCGAAGGCGCACCAGGCATTGTCTGCGAGGCAGTGCTGCAGGCCGCAGCAGGCAAGGCCTCACGGCACGAGCTGGAGCTGCGCCTGCCCACCGGCAAGCGTAACTTCGAGTTCTCGTTCCGCCCGCTGCAGGACCATCAGGGTCACATCACCGCGGTGGTCTCGGAAGCCTCGGAAACCACCGCGCGCCGGCAGGCCGAAGCCGCGCTGCGGCAGAGCCAGAAGATCGAGGCGGTGGGCCAGCTGACCGGTGGCATCGCACACGACTTCAACAACATTCTGACCGTGGTCGCGGGCAACGTGGAATACGCCAAGATGCTCACCGAGCGTCTGGGCGATGTCGCCGAAGGTTCTTCGCGCGCGTTGGACAACGCGTTGAAGGGCGTGATGCGCGCAGCCAACGTCACCCAGCGCCTGCTCGCGTTCTCTCGCCGGCAGCCGCTGAAGAACCTGCCGGTGGATCTGAACGCACAGGTCGACGGCATGCGTGACATGCTGCAGCGCGCGCTGGGCGAACTGGTGCAGCTGGAAGTGGTGAACAGCCCGGACATCTGGTGCGTCGAGATCGACCCCAGCCAGCTGGAAGCCTCTGTGCTGAATCTCGCAGTCAATGCACGCGATGCGATGCCGCACGGCGGGCGTTTGACCATCGAGGTGGACAACGTGCACCTGGATGACGATGTCACCACGCGCCACCCGGACGTGCGCCCTGGCCAGTACGCGATGGTGCGGGTGAAGGACAGTGGCACCGGCATGTCGGCCGACACGATGGCGCGGGTGTTCGAGCCGTTCTTCACCACCAAGGAAGTCGGTCGCGGCACCGGGCTGGGGCTTTCGATGGTGTATGGCTTTGCCAAACAGTCCGGCGGCCATGTGCTGCTGGATTCGGTGGAAGGCGTGGGCACCTCGATCACGTTGCTGTTCCCGCGCTCCAACGCGACCTTGCCGACCGACCGGCCGGTGGAGACCTCGGCACTGGGTGGCTATGAGCCGCAGCCGGAAACCACCGTGCTGGTGGCTGAAGACAACGACGATGTGCGCGCGTACACCGTGGATACGCTGCGGCAGCTGGGCTATCGCGTACTGGAAGCGCACGACGGCGCTTCGGCGCTGCGCCTGCTGGAGCGACCGGATGTGAGCGTGGACCTGCTGTTCTCGGACATCGTGATGCCCGGGATGTCGGGTTGGGAGCTGGCCAAGCGGGTGTTGGAGCGCAAGCCGGATTTGAAGGTGCTGTTCACCTCCGGGTATCCGCGCGACATTGATGCCAGCGGCGCGATCGGGCGGCAGAGCACGATCCTGGCCAAGCCGTTCACGCGCAGTGATCTGGCCGGAGCGATCCGCTCAGCGTTGATTCCCTGATTGGACGCATGACAACCCCGTAGGTACCACGCCCTGCGTGGTACGAAACCCCGTGGTGACACGCCATGCGTGTCAACCGCGGGACGTGAGCAGCGCGCGCGGAATGTCGTCAGACAACTGCGCCTTCACCGCTTCCACCACCTGCAGGTACGCCTTGCGCTGCACAAAGTAGCCAATCACAAACACCACCGGCAGAAACAGCATCGGTGCCGCCGCCGGGCGATACACCACCGCCGCCAGCAGAATGAACGGAATGATCACCACGTTCCAGTTGCACACGCCAACCACCCGGATCTCGTTGCGCCGCGCATCCACTTCCACCAGCCCACGCATCACCGGGTAGTAGCGCCGCATGTCACCGCTGAATCCAGGCACATAGCTCTCGCGGAAGGCAATCCGGCCATCGGGCAAGGTCTTGAACACGAGATCCAGCCAGGTCAGCGGCGCAACGTCCCGTTCCAGGCTGTTGAGTGCCATGCGCTCGCGTGCGGCCTTTGGTGCGGGGATGCGTTCGTTGAACAGGCGAATGCCGGTGACGAAGTAGCCGGGGTTCCATCGAATCTGCAGGATGGATTCGATGATGATGATGGCGGCGAAGGCGATGACGAAGGGCATGGGTCTTCCTTGACGTGGCCTGACGTGGTTGGCCGAAACAGCAGGGTTGCGCGAAGAGCAGCCGGGCAAGCCCGGCTCTACGGGTTATCCGTTACCGATCATGGATTGGCAGTCGGTGTTGGCAGTGGGGCGCCATTCGGCCAGAGCATCCACAGGTTGCCCTTCTGCTTCATGTCGCCGGCCAGCTTGCCGGCGGCGTCGCCGGTGCCCCAGTAGAGGTCGGCGCGCACTTCGCCGGCAATCGCACCGCCGGTGTCCTGCGCGGCTACGGGGCGTACCACGGGGCTGCCGTCCGGACGGGTGGTGGACAGCCACAGCAGGCTGCCCAGCGGCACCACGGTGCGGTCCACGGCGACGCTGTAGCCGGCGGTGAGCGGTACGTTGAGCGAGCCGCGCGGCCCTTCGTCGCCGGCCGGGCCTTCGGTGAAGAACACATAGCTGGGGTTGCTGGCCAGCAGCTCGGGCACGCTTGCGGGATGGGCTTCGGCCCACTGGCGGATGGCGTCCATGGTGACGTCTTCCTTCTTCAGCTCACCCTGCTCCACCAGCCAGCGGCCGATCGGGCGATAGGGGTGGCCGTTCTGGTCGGCGTAAGCGATGCGCAGCTGGCGGCCATCGGCCAGGCGGATGCGGCCGGAGCCCTGGATCTGCAGGAACTGCAGGTCCATCGGGTGGGTGAGCCAGGCCAGCACCGGGGCCTTGGCTCCCTTGGCGCTGATGGTGGCGGCGTCGTCATAGGGCTTGAGCACGCGGCCTTCGACGCGGCCGCGCAGGCGCTTGCCCTTCAGTTCGGGGTACAGGCTGTCCAGCTGCACGCTGACCATGTCGGTGGGCACGCCGTAGACCGGCACGGTTGCGGTGGCAGTGCGGGTGAGGCTGCCTGTGTAGACCGGTTCGTAGTAGCCGGTGATCAGGCCATCGGCTTTGTGGCCGCCGGCGCGCAGGGCGTAGACGTCCAGATTTGATTGCAGGAAGGTACGGATGTCGTTGGCGCTGGCGGTTGCAGCCGGGGCCTTGGTGCAGACCGGGCCCCAGGTGGGGTCAGCTTTGAGACGGGTGCAGGCGCTGCGCCAAGCGGCGAAGCCGGCTTGCAGGTCGGTGTCGGTCACCGTGGGTAGCGCGGACCAGGTGGCCTTGGCGTAGGGGTTGGCGGCTGGTTTGGCTGGGGCCGGTGTATCGGTGCGCGGGGCGGTGGTGGTGCAGCCGGCCAGGAGGGCCAGGCCGAAGAGTGCGGCGGTGAGGCGCGGGACCTTCATGG
>JAEXNZ010000439.1 GCA_023439425.1 Pseudomonadota bacterium | reverse complement strand
GGTCGGCCTTGATGCCGGCTTCGTACGAGATCACCTTCTCCGAATCGGCCTGCGACACGCCACCGAAGGCCAGACGGCCCTGGATCGACGGCGCGCGGAAGCCCTTTGCCACGCGCGCATAGGCGTTGAGGTTGTCGGTGATCTGGTAGACACCGCTCAGGTCCCAGCTGACATCATCGACATCAGTCTTGGCCAGGTACGGGCCGCTGACCGGGGTGCCACCCGGCACCGCCTGCAGCACGCTGGCAGTGAAGTCCTTCTTGTCCTGGGTGTAACGCACGCCGGCACGCAGCTTGAACTTGTCGGTCACGTCCAGGTCGCCGGACGCGAACACCGCCCAGGCCTTGTTGCGCTGGCTCTGCACGGCGTGGCCGGTCTGCGGATTGCCGGGGGTGAGCGAGTCGTAGTTGAAGCTGTCGATGGTGACGTCTTCATCGAAGTAGAACACGCCGGCCTGCCAGTCGACGCGCCCCCATTCGTTGGATTCCACGCGGAATTCCTGGGTCCACTGGCGGTGGTCGGGCAGACCGTCGGCCGACTCGGACGGGAACGGAATGAAGCCCGGGCCGTAATTGCCGTCGCCAAGGAAGCTGGCACCGTAGCCGCCGTCGATGTCGCCGTGGTTGAGCGATTCGGCGGTTTCATAGCCGGTGATCGAGTGCAGGGTGACGCTGCCCAGATTCCACTGCAGGCGCGCGCTGCCGCCCCAGGTGTCCAGCTCGGAGAAGTTCACGCCGTCATTGGAGACCTTGTCGCGGTCGAAGTTTTCCACCAGCGCGTTGCTGCCCGGCTGGATGATGTTGGCGCGGAACAGGCGCGCGGTGCCGTTGAGCTTGCGCTTGTGCAGGTTGAACAGTGCTTCGAACTCGTCGCCTTCGTTCAGGAACTGCACGCGGCCGGCGGATTCGTCATAGCCTTCAAAGCCTTCGGCCGGGGCGTTCGGACGGGTGTTGTCGACGTAGTTGTCGCGGCGCTGGTACAGCGCCGCCACACGTGCCGACCAGCGGTCGGTCAGCGGGCCGCCGTACGCGCCCTGTACGTTCCAGGTGTCGTAGGTGCCGTAGGACACCTTCACGTAGCCATCGGCATCCTGCGACGGACGGGCCGAATCGAACTTGACCACACCGGCCGGGGTGTTGCGGCCGAACAGCGTGCCCTGCGGGCCGCGCAGCACTTCCACGCCGGCCAGGTCGAACAGCGGGAAGCCCTTCAGCAGCGGGCTTTCCTGCACCACGTCGTCATACACCAGCGAAACCGGCTGCGAGGCATTGAGGTCGAAGTCGGTGTTGCCCAGGCCGCGGATGTAGAAGCGCGGAAAGGCACGGCCATAGGACGATTCAATGTTCAGGCTGGGCACGCGCGCCGACAGGAAGCGGATGTCATCGCCGGCCGAGCCGAGCACGTCGAGCTTTTCACCCTGGATGGCCGAGATCGAAACCGGCACGTCCTTGGCGTTTTCCACACGGCGCTGTGCCGTTACCTGCAACGTATCGAGGGCGACCGGATCCTTGGCGGCGGGGGCGTCCTGGGCTGCGGCCGTCAATGGCAGCAGGGCGGCAAGGGCAACAACAAGGGGGTGCACGGACGCGGTGCGGCCGTGGGCAGTGCGGTTCGGGAACATGGCGATTAGGCTGTGTTGGGAGGGGTGGTGGACCGGCGCTACCAGACAATTGTTGCAGCACAGCAACAACGTCGCAAATTCCGGACATTTATTACCAACGTTTTGGACCCATGATGTGAAGGACATCCCCGTCCGCAACCCATCAACAGGGCCTTACCCATGACCCATTGGTACTTCCACCTCTCCGGCCAACCCGACCGCATCGGCCCGCTGGACGACGATTCCGCCCGCCGGTTTGCCCAGGCCAACCGGCAGGCGCTGGTCTGGTGCGAGGGCATGAGCGGCTGGATGAAGATCGCCGAGGTGCCCGAGCTGCTGGCCGGCAGCACCGGCCCGGTCGGCACCCCGCCGCCGGTCCCGGGCGGCACAGGCGGGCGCAGCCAGCGCGCCGACGACATCGATTACCGCATCGTCGGCCATGAAATGCAGTTCGTGGAAATCGAACTGGACCCGGGCGAGAGCGCGATCGCCGAGGCCGGCGCGCTGATGTTCAAGGACGCCGCCGTACAAATGGACACCGTGTTCGGCGACGGCTCGCACAGCGGCCAGGGCGGCGGCTTCATGGACAAGCTGATGAGCGCCGGCAAACGCGTGCTCACCGGGGAGAGCCTGTTCGCCACCCTGTATACCCATACCGGCCATGGCAAGGCCAAGGTTGCCTTTGCCGCGCCCTACCCCGGCACGGTGCTGCCGATGAAGCTGGACCAGCATGGCGGCCGCCTGATCTGCCAGAAGGACAGCTTCCTGGCCGGCGCACGCGGGGTGCAGATCGGCGTGCACTTCCAGCAGAAGATCATGACCGGCCTGTTCGGCGGCGAGGGCTTCATCATGCAGAAGCTGGAAGGCGACGGCTGGGTGTTCATCCACGCCGGTGGCTGCGTGATCGAGCGCGAGCTGGCTCCCGGCGAGCGTCTGGATGTGGACACCGGCTGCGTGGTCGCCTTCCATTCGAGCGTGAACATGGACGTGCGCCGGGTGGCCGGGATCAAGAGCATGGTGTTCGGCGGTGAAGGCGTGTTCCTGGCTACCCTGACCGGCCCCGGCAAGGTGTGGCTGCAGTCCCTGCCGTTCTCGCGCCTGGCCGGCCGCATGTGGATGGCGGCCCCGCAGGGCGGCGGCCAGAACCGCGGCGAAGGCTCGGTGCTGGGCGGGCTGGGGCGGATTCTGGATGGGGATAACCGGTTCTGAATGACGCCGGCGGGTGGCCGGGCTCTGCCCGGCAATCCCGGTATGCTATCGCCCATTCACTTTTCGGCTTGCCGATGAACGCCTTCCGCCGCACCCGTCTGACGCTGTCTGTTGCCCTGCTCGGCCTGCTGGCCGCCTGCGGTGGCGAAAACACCAAGCCGACCCCGGTCACCCCGGTGGCAGTACCGACTGCGCCGGCCAAACC
>JAEXNZ010000406.1 GCA_023439425.1 Pseudomonadota bacterium | reverse complement strand
CAATAGCCGCCCGCTGCTTGCCAATCATCACGATGCTGATTTTGCCGTGCACCTCCACAGCAATGCAGAAGACAGTCTGACAGTGCGTGGGTCCAGGGTCATCATCCAGACCGGCCGGCCCAAGGATGCCGCGTTGGCGAAGAGCGTCCTCTGCTCGATGAAAGAGCAGATTCAAGCCGTCCCAGGCTACGAATCGTTCACGGTCGCGCCCGCGCCCCATGTCGCGAACAAGGGTGAGAATCGATTGGCGAAGATGCCGTCCATCATCGTCGAGACGGCATTCCACACCCATCCGGAAGATGCCAAGGCGCTTCTGGATCCTGCGTTTCGCGCCGGATCGATGAAAGGCGTCGAGAAGGGCATTCGACTCTTCCGCGAGGGCAGAACCTGCCAACCGTTCGTACTGGCCCAGCTGCCAGATGTCTCGTTGCCGACAGGGACCTCAAAAGAGCAACCCATGGTGTTCTCCGGCAACCCGCAGTTCCCGGTCACCATGGAGTTCACCACCGCCAACTGCAGCAAACCGGGTGCGTGCAAGCCGAGCAAGACGACCTTCGACGACCCGAACGCGCCGATCAAAGCAAACATGCGCTGCCACGGCACCCTGACCGGCACCGCCCGCTGGAGCGTGGTCCTGCGCGACGTCGACGGCGTCGCCACCGCCCCGGTCGAGTTCCAGCAGACCTGCCACAAGCCCGGAGTCGCGTAGCGTCGCGCCATGCGCGTCGGCGGGAGCCGCAGAAAAAAAAAGGGGACGCGCCAGGCGCGTCCCCCAGATGGCCAGAGGCCAATCGGAACCTCAGGCCAGCGCGCCCTTGGCATCCAGGTAACGCTCCGCATCCAGCGCGGCCATGCAGCCGAAGCCGGCCGAGGTGATCGCCTGGCGGTAGTGCTGGTCGGCCACGTCGCCGGCGGCGAACACGCCTTCCACCGAGGTCTGGGTGGCGTTGCCGCCCAGGCCCGAACGGATTTCCAGATAGCCGTTGTTCATGGCCAGCTGGCCGTCGAACAGGGCAGTGTTCGGGTGATGGCCGATGGCCACGAAGAAGCCATGCGCGTTGATGTCGCGGGTGCTGCCGTCCTGGGTGGACTTCACGCGCACGCCGGTGACGCCGGCGTCGTCGCCCAGCACTTCTTCAATGGTGTGATGCCACACGGTCTCGATCTTGCCGGCCGCAACCTTGGCGAACAGCTTGTCCTGCATGATCTTTTCCGCCTTCAGGGTGTCGCGGCGGTGGACCAGGTAGACCTTGCGGGCAATATTGGACAGGTACAGGGCCTCTTCCACGGCGGTGTTGCCGCCGCCGACCACCACCACGTCCTGGTCGCGGTAGAAGAAGCCGTCGCAGGTGGCACAGGCCGACACGCCGCGGCCCTTGAAGGTTTCCTCGGTCGGAATGCCCAGGTACTTGGCGGTGGCGCCGGTGGCGACGATCAGCGCGTCACAGGTGTACTCGGCGCTGTCACCGATCAACTTGAACGGGCGCTGCGACAGGTCGGCGGTATGGATGTGGTCGAAGATGACCTCGGTCTCGAAGCGCTCGGCGTGCGCCTGCATGCGGGTCATCAGGTCCGGGCCCATCAGGCCGTGGGCGTCGCCCGGCCAATTGTCCACTTCCGTGGTGGTCATCAACTGGCCGCCCTGCTGCAGGCCGGTGATCACCACCGGCTTCAGGTTGGCGCGGGCGGCGTACACGGCGGCGGTCCAGCCGGCCGGGCCGGAGCCCAGGATGACCAGCTTCTGATGACGGGAAGGCTTGGAATTGCTCATGTAGACTCGCGTAAAGAAGAGTGGGGCGGGGTGCCGGGGGTGATTGCCGGTGCCCATGTTCACGCCATAGAGTGGCGGCACGGGCGAGGTGATTCAAGGCGACCGATGGAACGCGGCAACCTGTGGGGGACAGGGCCGGGTCTACCAGGGTGCCCAGGCAGGGCTTGCAAGGCCCTGCCTGAAAACTGCGCCGCAGTCGTTTATTATCAAGCACTAACAGAGTATTCCCAAGGTCTGGTCTAAGGTGGCGAAACAGGTCCCGGAGCGATCCAAGTCAACCGACAGCAAGGCGTCTTCGCGCCGGGCTGCGCCAGCGCCGGCCGCGGACAATCCGCGCCGCCAGCGGCTGTGGCGTGACCTGGGGCTGATCGCCATTGCCCCGGCGCTGCTGTATCTCGTGGCCAGCCTGTTCACCTATTCGGCGACCGACCCGGGCTGGTCGCACACCGGCAGCGTGGTGGCTCCGATCCACAACATGGGCGGCCGGGTCGGTGCCTGGATCGCCGACGTGCTGCTGCAGTTGTTTGGGTACATGGCGTTCGTGCTCCCCATCGTGCTGGGCGCGGTGGCCTGGTTTGCGATGTTCGGGCTCAAGCGGGGTGAGAACGCCTCCGAGCATGACCTCGACCCGGCGCTGCGGCTGGTCGGGCTGGTGGGCTTCCTGATTGCCGGCACCGGCTTCCTGCACGCGCGTCTGTTCACCGGCGATGTGGCCCACGCCGGCGGCATTCTGGGCCGATTGGTCGGCAATTCGCTCAGCGCGGGCTTTGGCGCACTGGGCGCGAACCTGTTCGTGCTGGTGCTGCTGCTGGCGTCGATCACCCTGGCCACCGGGTTGTCCTGGTTTGCGGTGATGGAGAAGATCGGCCGCGCCATTCTGGCTATTCCGCCGCTGCTGGAACGCAAGAAAGAACAGGCTACCGACTGGCAGCAGACCCGTGCGATGCGGGTGGAGCGCCAGGAAGTCCGCAAGGTCGACGCCGAGGTTCGCGCCAAGCGCGAGCCAGTGAAG
>JAEXNZ010000263.1 GCA_023439425.1 Pseudomonadota bacterium | reverse complement strand
GTGTATGCCGTGCCCGGCGTGCCTGCTGCGCCCCTGCGCACCACCGCGCGCAGGATTGAAACCCGGCCGCGCGGGTCCATTGCGCGGCTCTCGATACTATAAGTGCCACTGCCGCCCACCGGTGCCGCTACGGTCACGTTTCCGTCGCCGTCACCGCCCTGCAGGCGTTCGCGGTCGGCGAGCAGCCGATCGGCATCCAGCCCCAGCGCCTGCAGCACCGGCCCGGCGGCAAAGCGCGGATCCGGGCGCGACTGCCGACTGTACAGGGTCAGCAGAGGTTCCAACCGTTCATACAACGCTGCATCCATGCCCAGCACGCGCTGCAGCTCGCCCAGTGTTTCAAAGCGCGCATTGCGCGCTCCATAAGGCAGGCCAGCGGCGACGTAATCGGCCGTTTCGGCACCGCCGCCCGGCTGTTTCAGACTGTCCGGGTCGCGCCAGTCGATGATCGCCCCGGCCAGTTGCTTCGCGCGCGCGGGTTCGACCTCCACCGCTTCCATCAAGCCGCTCAGCAGGGTGGCATCGGCCAGATTGAGATTGACCTTGCCGTTCTCGTCGATGATGCGCAGGTCGATGGTGCGGTCATCGAATGTCCACCGGTAGCGACGCCCGTCCGGTGTCCACGGCGGCCGCAGCGCGTTGGGCTGCAGGCGGTATAGCGCGTACTCAACCCCGGCTCGCGCATGTTCCTGCCCCACCGCATCGTCGCCGCTCACCCGCTGCTGCATATGCTCGATGCGGGCGCTGAGTGCAAACGCACCCACCACCGCGGTGAGCAGCGCGATCAGCCACAGCACCAACACCAGGGCGGCACCCCGCGCAGCACGGCGCATCATGTCCCGGCTCCGGCAGATCGTGCGCCGCGTGACTGCGACAATGCCACCACCAGCGGTGGCCACGCCGGCCCCTGCTGTGGGGTGATGCGGATTTCCACGAGGTTGGGCAAGCGGCGGGTGTCATCCCACTGGGTCTGCCAGTCACCCAACTGCCCGGTCCGCACATCCACGCCGCGATAGCGGAACTGCACCTCGCGCAGTGCGTCGGCCAGCATCTCCGGAGGGCGTGGCGGCGTTTCGTCCACGCGCTCGCCGTTCTGGACCAGGGTCAAACCCAGTTCCAGGGTCTGGGCATCGCCGCGTCCGCGCACGTGCAGTTCATGCACATAGGGTCCGCCACGCCCCAGGTAGCCGGGCAGTTCGGACACAAACAGCATGCGCTGTGCTTCGCCCTCGAAATACAGCGGCTCACGGGTGGGATCAGGAGGTTCAGCAGCAGTCGGCAGCGCCATGCTCAGGCGACGGCGCAGGAAACCTTCCACCGCGCGCATGCGCTCGTTCTGCGCCGCCACGCGTTCGCCGCGTTGGGCGATCTGCATCGCGGAGCGCACGGTCGCGAATGCAATCGCCAGCCCACCGACCAGCAGCACCGTGGCCAGCAGGATTTCGATCAGGGTGAAGCCGCGCTGGCGCGCGCGCAGGGTCATCGTGCCGCCCCTTGCGCGGGCGGCAGCAGACGCAGGGTGCGCCATTGCAATTGCTCGGCTTCGCTTTCACCCCAGCGCACCTGCAGGCTCAGTTCGGCCAGTTGCGGGCCGGTTGCGCTGCTGTCGGCCGTTGTCGGCACGCTGCTGCTGCGCGGCTCCACGAACGGAGCCACCTGCAGGTCCCAGCGGTAGCGCCCGTCCTCCCACTGACCTTGCTGGCGGCCTTCCTGCAGGGGGGTATCGACCCCGCTCAGGGCGAGCAGGGACTGCGCGTGCAGCACCGCGCGGGTGCGCAGGTCGGCGTTGTGAACCTGGCGGGATGCGCCGGACAGGCTGCCGAGCAGCAGGGTCAGGGCCAAGGCCAGCAGGGCGAAGGCGACGATGACTTCGAGCAGGGAGTAGCCGCGCTGGTGCTTCATCGAGGCGGATTCCGCACGGTGTGAGACCGCGAAGCCACGCAGGGCGTGGCTCTACGGGGGGTGTACCCGCGTTTCATGGGGCCTCCCGCAGGGGGCCGGAGCGGACTTCGCCGGTGATCCAGGCTACGTCGATGCGCCAGAGGGCATCGCGCAGGTCCAGCTCGATCGTGCCGCCGCTCGAGCCACCGTCCGGATGAAACGCAATGCCGCCCTGGCCGGTGCCGGCGGAAGCCTGCACGGCACCGTGGAAGCGCACCTCGAGCGCGTCCGGCAGTTCGCCGCGGCGGCCATTGGCCGCTTCCCAGCGCCGCGTGCGGGGATCGATCAGGAAGCGCTGCACCTCGCCGCTGGCAATGGCCTGGGTGCGGGTGTAGCGCAGCTGGCTGGCGACTTCCTTGCCGGCATTGCGCAGGCGCAGGCCGTCGATACCGCCGTTCATCGCAGTGGCGGTGATCACGCCGATGATGGCGATGAGCGCCACCACCAGCAGCATTTCCAGCAGCGAAACACCACGCACGGCACGTCGCGCAGTGCGCGGCGCGCATCGCGGCAGGGAGGGCGGCAGGGCATTCACGACCAAGCGCGCTTACTCGTAGCGGATGTCCGCATCGTAGCTGCTGCCGCCGGCCTTGCCGTCCTTGCCCAGGCTGATCAGATCAAACGGCTGGCCCTCGCCCGGCGCGCGGTATTCCAGCGCGTGGCCCCACGGGTCGTTGAGCTCGGCTTCCTTGGCATACGGGCCCAGCCAGCCGCTGCTGCCGCCGGGCTGGGTGACCAGGTCTTCCAGCTTGGTCGGCAGCTTGCCGGTATCCAGCTGGTAGTTTTCGATCTTGCCGGCAATGGTCTGCACCTGCGACTTGGCGATGTTGGCCTTGCCACGGTCGGCACCGCCCAGCACCCGGCTGCCGACCAGGGTCAGCACCGCGCCGATCAGCACGATGACGATGATGATTTCCAGCAGGCTCATACCGGCCTGGTGGCGACGGGACACAAAGCGGACCGGTTTGCGACGGTGGATCATGAAAGCTCCTTGCAGCGGGTCGTAAAGGAAGATGCCACTGGCGTCAGCCAATCGCATTGGTCAGGTCATACAACGGCACCAGCACCGCGACGATCACCAGCCCGACCACCGAGGCCAGCACCAGGGTGATCACCGGCACCAGCGCCGACAGCAGGCGGTCGATGGCGCGCGCGCTTTCCTGCTCGAAGGTATCGGCGGTTTTCAGCAGCATGGCATCCAGCGCACCGGATTCCTCGCCGACCTGGATCATCTGCAGTGCCAGCCGCGGGAAACGCTTGCCGCGCGACAACGCCGCTGACAGGCCATTGCCGTTTTTCACTTCGTCGCTGGCGGTGTCGACATCGGCCGCCAGCGCGCGGTTGCCGAGCACGTTGCGGGCGATGCCCAGGCCAGCCAGCAGTGGCACGCCGTTGCGCAGCAACGTGCCCAGAGTGCGCGCCAGACGCGCGGTTTCCAGCTTGGCCACCAGCGCGCCGACGCCTTTGCGCTGCAGCAACCAGCCATCCACGGCCAGGCGGAAGGCGGGCTGGCGCAGTTTGCGCTCCAGCAGCAACAGCAGCGCACACGGCACCACCACCAGCACCAGCCAGTAGTCGCGCACCAGCAGGCCGACGTTGAGCACCCACTGGGTGAACCACGGCAATGCCACATCCAGGCTTTCATACATCAGCGCGAACTGCGGCACCACGTAGCCCAGCAGGAACAGCAGCGCGCCGCCCACCACGGCCAGCAGAATGGCCGGGTAGATCAGCGCGTTGATCACCCGCCCTTTCAGTTCGCGGCTGCGCTCCAGGTAATCGGCCAACCGCTGCAGCGTGTCGTGCAGGCTGCCGCCGGCTTCACCGGCGCGCACCATGTTGATGTACAGGCGCGAGAACAGGCCGTGCTGGCGTTCCAGTGCGGTGGACAGCGCCGCGCCGCCGCGCACGATATCGCGGATGTCGGCGATCACCCGTCGGCTGCGCTCGTCCTCGGGCAGCTCCAGCAGGATGCTCAAGGCACGATCCAGCGGCTGGCCCGCACCCAGCAGGGTGGCCAGCTGCTGGGTGAACTGCACCAGCGCGGCCCCGTCGAACGGCTTTCGGCTGAGCAGCGCGGCCCAGGAAAACGACCCGCCACTGCCGTCGCCAGCCACCCGCGCTTCCATCGGCAGGTGGCCCTGGTCCTGCAGGCGAGCGACCACCTCCGCTTCGCTGGCCGCTTCCATCTGGCCGTCGAACAGCTCGCCGTGCGCATTCAGTGCCTTGTAGCGGTACTGCGGCATGCTCAGCTTTCCTCGGTCACGCGCAGCACCTCTTCAATGGTGGTCTGGCCGGCCAACGCCTTGGCCAGGCCGTCTTCGTACATGGTGCGCATGCCGGCCGCGCGTGCGATCTGTTCGATTTCGCCCATGCCGGCACGGCGCATCACCGCACGGCGCAGCTCGTCGTTCATCACCAGGAATTCCATGATGGTGGTACGCCCAAGGTAACCGGTGGGGGCCAGCGCGGACGGCTGCGCGCGATACAGGAAGATGTCGCCTTCCGGCTGCAGGCGGCGCAGCCCGAACTTCTCGATCTCTTCCGGCGACGCTGGATAGCGTTGCGCGTGCTGCGGTTCCAGCCGACGCACCAGGCGCTGGGCCAGGATGCCATTGATGG
The DNA here is from genome assembly GCA_023439425.1 of Pseudomonadota bacterium. GTDB lineage: Bacteria > Pseudomonadota > Gammaproteobacteria > Xanthomonadales > Xanthomonadaceae > Stenotrophomonas. Next base: position 3,451 of record JAEXNZ010000263.1, on the reverse strand, counting down.
TGGAGGTCAGCAGGTAGTCCTCCACCCCCATGTCCAGCAGACGGGTGATGCCACCTGCGGCGTTGTTGGTGTGCAGCGTGGACAGCACCAGGTGGCCGGTCAGTGCCGACTGGATAGCGATGCGCGCGGTTTCCAGGTCGCGCATTTCGCCGATCATGATGATGTCCGGGTCCTGGCGCACAATGCTGCGCAGCGCGTTGGCGAAGTCCAGCCCGATCTGCGGCTTGGCCTGGATCTGGTTGATGCCTTCGATCTGGTATTCGACCGGATCTTCGACGGTGATGATTTTCACGTCGGGCGTATTGAGCTGGCGCAACGCGGTGTACAGCGTGGTGGTCTTGCCCGAGCCGGTGGGGCCGGTGACCAGCAGGATGCCGTGTGGCTGGTCCAGCACCTTGCGGAACTGCGGAAGGAACGCATCGGTGAAACCCAGGCGGTGGAAATCGAACACCACCGTGTCGCGATCGAGAAGACGCATGACCACGCTTTCACCGTGTGCGGTCGGCACCGTGCTCACACGCAGGTCCAGCTCCTTGCTCTGCACGCGCAGCATGATGCGACCATCCTGCGGCAGCCGGCGCTCGGCGATGTTCAGCCGCGCCATGATCTTGATGCGGCTGATCACCGCGGCGGTGAGGTTGACCGGCGGGCTTTCGCCTTCGATCAGCACGCCGTCGACGCGGTAACGCACCTTCAGGCGGTTTTCGAAAGGTTCAATATGGATGTCGGAGGCGCGCAGTTCGACTGCACGCTGGATGACCAGGTTCACCAACCGGATCACCGGGGCCTCGGAGGCCAGATCACGCAGGTGCTCGATGTCATCGACCACCGCGCCTTCGCCATCGGCAGTTTCAATGATCGCGCCCATCGCGCTGCGGCCCTGGCCGAACCAGCGTTCAATGACGTCATCGATCTCCGAGCGCAGCCCGATGTGCAGACGCACCGGCACGCCGATGGCCAGACGCACCGCTTCGGCGGCATACGGCTCCTGCGGGTCGCTCAGCCACAGGTCGAGCATGCCCTCATGCAGGGCCAGCGGGCAGACGTGGAACTGCTTGAGAAAACGCAGCGACAGCGGCAGCGCATCCAACAACGATTCCGGTGCCGCTTCGGCGACGCTTTTGGCCTCGAGCAGCGGCAGCGACAACACCTCGGCGCAGGCCTGGGCGTGATCGCGTTCAGATACCAGGCCCAGACGGACCAGCAAGGGCAGCAGACTGCCACCGGATTCGCGCTGCAGCGCGCGCGCGCGGGCAAGGTCTGCTTCCTTCAGGCGCCCGTTGCGCAACAGCAACGCGACAATGCGGGACTCGGCGTCCTCGTGGGATGCAGCTGCAAGATCGTGGGCTACCGCGTTCACGAAAGCTCTCCTGGCGACCCGGAGACTTTAGCAGTTCGCCGCGGTACGGATGACGTTGACGCAGACAGAAAGCGGGAGCCCGTCACATGACGGACTCCCGCTGCACACCCCAGGGTGTGTTACTGGACGGCCTGGATGCTCACGCCGCTGAACGCGGTCTCACCCACCAGCTTGATGTAGTACGTGCCTGCCACCGGCGCAGTGAAGCGCACGGTTTCGCTGTTGCCCGGACGCGTCGACTTGGCATCGAAGTCGGTGCTGGTCGGTTCTTCACCGGCGCTGACGTACAGCGAGACGTTGCCGCTGCCGCCGTAGGTGAGGAAGCTGACCGTCTTGCCGGCTGCGGCTTCGAAGCTGTACAGGGTCTCGCTGCCGCCGGCACCGCTCAGACCACTCACGGCGGTGCGATTGGTCAGCGGCGTGGCGTCCGGTGCGCAATCGACTTCGCACGGTTCTTCCAGGGCCTTGTCGAGCGCGGCTTTGGCGTCGACGATGCCAGTGCCGATCGGCGTGCTGGCCGGCGGGGCCACCGGGAAGCTGCGCGCGGTCTGCTTGAGCAGGGTTTCCAGCTGCGCCGGGGTCAGCGGGTCCTTGCCGGCCGAGGCCAGCGCACCCTGCACCAGCGCAGCCACGCCAGCCACATGCGGCGAGGCCATCGAGGTGCCGCCCATGCCCATGTAGCTGTAGGCACCGGAGGTCGGCGTGGTCAGGCCGTTGTAGCCGGCCTGCCAGACATAACCGCCCGGGTTGCCGTCAACGCTGCCGCCGCCGCCCGGACCGGACAGATCCACCACCGCACCGTAGTTGGAATAGTAGGTGATGCCACCGGTGATGCGCGTGGCACCTACGGCGATGACGTTGGCGCAGCTGGCCGGACGATAGTTGGCGGCGTTCGAACCGGCGTTGCCGGCGGCCACCACCACGGTGGTACCACGCGACACTGCACCGTTGATCGCATCCTGGTAGGCCGGGTCGCACGCGCCGCCGCCGCCCAGGCTCATGTTGATCACTTCAGCCGGGTTCGGGTTGGCCGGAATGCCGGCAACCGTGCCACCAGAGGCCCAGGTGATCGCATCGGCGATGTCAGCGAGATAGCCACCGCACTTGCCGAGCACGCGCACCGGCAGCACCTTGGCCTTGTAGGCCAGGCCGGCCATGCCGAGCGCATTGTTGGTCGCTTCGGCGACCGTACCAGACACGTGGGTGCCGTGCCAGGAGCTGTCCTCGGCCACCGAGCCGGTGCCACATTCGCCGTCGTTTTCGACCCAGTCGCCGTAGTCGAGTGCGCCCGGCACCCGGTCATCGGTCGGACGACGCGAGGTTTCCGCGTCACTGATGAAGTCGTAGCCTTCCAGCAGCGTGCCGGCAGCAAAGTCCGGGTGCTGCGGCAGGATGCCGGTGTCCAGCACCGCCACCACCACGCCTTCGCCCTGCGCCACGTCCCACGCGGCCGGTGCGTTCACGCCGCCGGTGGGGCTGCTCAGGTGCCACTGGTACTGCGCGTAGTACGGATCATTCGGCACCAGCTGCGGGGTTTCCTTGGCACGCAGGTCGGCGCGCTGCAGCTTGACGTCGGCCACGGCGTACTGGACCTGCGGGTCAGCCTGGATTTCCTTCAGCACCTTCTGCAGGTCAGCCTGGCTGAGCTTGCCCTGCAGGCGGATCACGTCGGCACCGGTGCCGCGGCGACGCAGGTGCTGCGGCGCGGCCGCCGCCGAACGCGCAGTCGTGCTGCCGAGGCTGGCGCGCGAGACCGCCGAGGTGACCGTGGCCAGCTTGGCCGACGTGGTGGTGGCCGCACCGGTGCGGTACTTGACGATGATGCGCTCGGAACCCTGTTGGGCAGCGGCGGTCTGGCGTGTAGGTTCCTTGACCGGTAAACCGGCGGCATAGGCGCTGGTGGCACCGACCGACAGCGACAGCACGGCGGCGGCCAGCACGTTGATGCGAAGGTTCTGCTTCTTGGTCACGTTGAAATCCTCTTCAAGGTCATGGATCAAACGACGGTTCAGGCCAAACACTCCCTGCGAAAACCCCGGCCGGCCCTGGCCAGGGTTCCGGTGACCCGCCCCCTCAGGCCCTGCATTGCGT
>JAEXNZ010000190.1 GCA_023439425.1 Pseudomonadota bacterium | reverse complement strand
GTCATAGGCCGGGTGCACATGGATGGCCTTGATGTTGGAGACGCGCCGGCGGGGCGCGGTGTCCAGGGTATGCAGCCCGGTGGCCGCGGCCAGGTCATTGGCGCGCACGTCGTCCACGCAGTGGGCTGCGGTCAGCACCCAGGACGGCGAGATCAGCGTGGCCCCGCAGCTGTGCCGCAGGTGATCCGTGTCGCCGCGGCGCAGACGCTGCAGGCTGACCATGAAGGGGTACTGGCCGGGCTCGGCATCCTGGCCGCCGATGATGCGGGGGGCGGCGGTCTCAGCCGGGAGATCCGGAGCGGCGGGCGCAGCCAGCGCCGACAGCGGGAACAGAGCGGTAATCAGCGCGGCGGCCAGCGCCGGGCGGTAAGTGCGATGCATGCAGCAACTTCCTTTGCAGAATGGAATCGACCGCCGCCGCGCCGGGTGGTTGCGGGCAGGGCCGGGATCGATTCGACGGCAAAGGGCACACGCAGAACTGCGAAGCCGGTCGCGTTTTTTGGCGCGAGCCGCCTGACAGTTCGATTGATGGATTCAATACTGGATGCGGGTTCACAGCGGAACCGGGACGTGGTTCCGCTGTGTGGGAGTATCCCTACCGCAGTGCGCTGCGGATCTCGTCCTGGATCGCCAGGGCAGCGGCACGCGGGTCGGCGGCCAAGCGGATCGGACGGCCGACCACGATCGCATCGGCTCCGTCGGCAAAGGCCTGGGCCACGCCCACCGTGCGCTTCTGGTCATCGCCCACCGGACCGCCGGGGCGGATGCCCGGGCAGACGATGGAGAAACCGGCCCCGGTCGCGGCACGGATCGGTGCGGCTTCCTGGCCGGAGGCGATCACCCCGTCGATGCCGGCGGCTTTCGCGGCCAGCGCGCGCTCGACCACCACCTGCACCGGTTCACGGTCGATGCCCATGCCGCGCAGGTCGTCGTAGCCCATCGAGGTCAGCACGGTCACCGCCAGCAGGCGCATGTCGCTGGTGTTCGCGGCGGCACAGGCCTCCATCATGGCCGGGTGCCAGCCGTGGATGGTGGCGTAACTGACCGGCCACTGCGACAGGCGCTTGATCACGGCGGCCGCGGTGGCGGGAATGTCGAAGAACTTCAGGTCGACGAACACGCGCTTGTCGCGTGCGGCCAGCGCGTCGAGCACCTGGAAGTACTCGCCGGACGCCAGCAGTTCCATGCCGATCTTGTAGAACGACACCGCATCGCCAAGACGGTCGACCCAGGCCAGCGCTTCCTCCTGGCCGGGCACGTCCAGCGCGAAGATCAGGCGCTCGTCATCACGCAGCGGCAGCGGTGCGCGGCTCACGGCGCGTAGTCCAGGGCAGCACGCTTGGCGTCATGACGCGCCTCGCGCGACTGGCTGTAGTCGTTGTTGAACTGGGCCGGCTCATAGCCGCCGTAGCTCGGGTTGGGCAGCATCCACCAGCGCTCGCCGAACCAGTCGTGGTACTGCTGCTGAAGGGCGTCGCGCGCCTCATTGGTGTTGGCGGTGACTTCCACGAAGTCACCCAGCTGGTCGCCGAACTGCATCAGCACGCGGTACTTCTGCCCGGCCAGGCGGCGGCGGCAGTTCTTTTCGCTGCCGTTCTGCTCGCAGCCTTCCACCACCGTGCCCAGGCCCAGGAACACGCTGTCGTCAGCCACCGGCAGGCCTTCGCTGCGCAGGTTGGCCAGGGTCGCTTCCTTCAGGTGCACGGCACGGTTGGAGATGTACAGCAGAGTCACGCCCTTGGCGTTGGCCGCCTTGGCGAAATCAACCACACCCGGAATCGCCTTGGCCTTCTTCTCGGCGACCCACTGCGCCCAGGTCACTTCGTCGTATTCCTTGCCGTCACGGACCAGGCGCGCCTGGTAGGGCGAGTTGTCCAGCACGGTCTCGTCCACGTCCAGCACGACGGCCGGCTTCAGGCCCTTGGCGTCGTTGCCGCGTTCTTCCGGCACCAGCGCGTCCCAGTTCGCTTCCTTCAACGCCTTGTCCAGATGGTCGGCGGCCGAGCGGTAGGTCTGCTCGGTGATGGCGCGGTATTCCTGCGAGCGCTGCATCCACAGCACCGCATTGAGGTTGTCGTTGGCGGTGGCATCGGCCGCCTCAGGCTTCGCCGCAGCAGCAGCCGGGGCGGCCTCCGCCGGTGCAGCGGCGGTCTCGGTGCGCTTGCAGGCGCTGAGCGCCATCACGGCGCAGGCAAGAACGGACAGGGATACGGCAGCAGAACGACGCATGTGGCTCACCAGCAACAGATTCGCGCCAGTTTACCGGGTAAGGCCGTGCGGTTCATGGCCGCTGCGGGCCTCGGCTATGCTGCACGCCCCTGAACGCCCCGGAGCGCGCCCGTGAACGACGACACCCAGACCCCCGCCCTGCCCGTGCTGAACGCGGCCCAGGCCCGCGCGCTGGGCTGCCTGATCGAGAAAGAGGCCACCACCCCGGACGCCTACCCGCTGACCGTGAATGCCACCCAGGTGGCGGCCAACCAGAAAACCGCGCGCGAGCCGGTGATGCAGCTGTCGGCCGGCGACGTGCACCATGCGCTGCGACAGCTGGAGGGCCTGGGCCTGGCCCGGCAGCAGTTTTCCTCGCGTGCCGAGCGCTTCGAGCACCGCGCCGGCAGCGCGCTGGACCTGACCCGCCAGCAACTGGCTCTGCTGGGCCTGTTGCTGCTGCGCGGGCCGCAGACCAGCGGCGAGCTGCTGACCCGCAGCGAGCGCCTGTTCCAGTTCCAGGGCGCCGACGAACTGCGCCACCACCTGGAGCGGATGATCCAGCGCGGGCTGGCGGTACAGCTGCCGCGTGCCAGCGGCCAGCGCGAAGACCGGTTCATGCACCTGCTGGGTGGGCCGGTGGACGTGGTTGCGCTGGCGGACGCGTACAAGGCAGCGCCGGGGGCGGGCGGCAGCGGGAATGCCGGGTTGGAGGCGCGGGTGGCCGAGCTGGAGGCGACCGTGGCCGAATTGCAGGCGCAGGTGACGGAATTGCTGGGGCGCGGTTGATTCTGGCACCGCGCAGCCACGCAGGGCGGGGCTCTACGGTTCCTGTAGGTACCACGCCCTGCGTGGTACCCACGTATCACCCCAGCGCCAACGCTCCCGGGGTGGCGAATACCAGAACCTCCTCATCCACCGGCGGCGGCAGGCGCAACCGTCCACGCGGCTCCATCCCCAGCTTCTGCAACAACGCCGCCGAGCGCGCGTTATGCGGTGCCACGATGCCGTACAGTTCCGGGTATCCCAGCCGGTCGCGCGCGTAATGCTGCACTCCGCGTGCAGCCTCGAGCGCATACCCCTGCCCTTCGTACTGCGCCTTCAGCGCGTAGCCGATATCCGGTCCCGGCAGCTCCGGGCGTTTCACCAGCCCCGCATTGCCCAGCCAAGCGCCGTCGCTGCGGCGGATGATCGCGTACATGCCGAACCCGTTGAGCGTGTAACTCCCGAGTACGCGCTCGGCGGTGTAATCCCGCGCCTGCGCCAGCGTGCGCACGCCGCGGTCGGCGATGTTGCGGATGAAGCCCGGCTCGTTGAGCAGCGCCAGCATGTCGGCGGCGTCGTGGTCAGGGTCGATCAGGCGCAGGTGCAGGCGTTCGGTCTGGATGAGAGCGGACATGCGGTTACCAGTCGCGGGTGTGGACCGATTGTGCATGGGATTTACAGGGGTCGCACGGTTGCCGGACAACGCCCGGCATCCCATCAATCAAACAGGGCCTGGATCGCGGCAAGCCCGGCGTTGGCCCGTTCCTTCTTGCGCGCCGCATCGGCGACGGGATCGGCCCCGTCGCGCTGCATCTCTTCGGCGGGAATTTCCTCGAAGAAGCGGCTGGGCTTGAGCCGCACGTGCTCACCGAACTTACGGGTGAGCTTGCTGTAACTCATCCACAGCTGCACCTTGGCGCGGGTGATGCCCACGTACAGCAGGCGGCGTTCTTCCTGCAGGGTGCCTTCGTCCAGGCTGACCTGGTGCGGCAGCACGCCGTCCTCGCAGCCAACGATGAACACATAGGGGAATTCCAGGCCCTTGGACGCGTGCAGCGTCATCATGCGCACCTGGTTGCCGCCGTCATCCTTGTCGTTGCGCGACAGCAGCGCCAGCTGCGCGGCGAGATCGGCGGTGGACGCGCCGCGCGGACCGCCCTCGAACCACTGCGCCAGTTCTTCCAGGTTGCCCAGGCGGCGCTGGTAGGTCGACTCTTCCTTGCAGCTGCTGCGCAGCTCGGACACCAGCCCGGAGTCTTTCACCAGCTTGCGCACCAGGTCGCCAGAGCTGAGCTGTGGCATGCCCGCGCGCAGGTCGCGCAGGATGTCGGTGAAGCGGCTCAGGCTGTTGGCCGCGCGCGGCGGCAGCTGCGCCAGCGCGCCGAGCGCCTCGGCCGCCTGCGCCATCGGCATGTCCTTCTCCGACGCCAGCTCGGCGAGCTTGGCCAGCGTGCCCGCGCCGACTTCGCGCTTGGGCGACTGCACGGCACGCATGAACGCGGTGTCGTCATCCGGGTTCACCAGCAGACGCAGCCACGACAGCGTGTCTTTCACTTCCTGGCGTTCGAGGAACGCGGTGCCGCCGGTGATGTGGTACGGCGCGCGTACCAGCTGCAATGCCTTTTCCAGTGGCCGCGACTGGAAGTTGCCGCGGAACAGGATGCAGAAGTCGCTCCACGGAATCTGCTTGGAGGTGGCCAGGTAGGAGATCTCGGCGGCCACTTTCTCCGCCTCGTGCTCACTGTTGCGGCATTCCCAGACGCGGATGCGCTCGCCGTCCGCCTGGTCGCTCCACAGCTTCTTCAGGTGCTCGTGCGGGTTGTTGGCGATCAACGCGTTGGCCGCGCGCAGAACGCGGTTGGAGCAGCGGTAGTTCTGCTCCAGCTTGATGATTTCCAGCGCGGGGTAGTCGCGCGCCATCTGCTGCAGGTTTTCCGGGTTGGCCCCGCGCCACGCATAGATGGACTGGTCATCGTCGCCCACGCAGGTGAAGTTACCCGCGCTGCCCGCCAGCTGTTTGAGCAGACGGTACTGGGCGTCGTTGGTATCCTGGCATTCGTCGACCAGCAGGTAGCCGATGCGCTCGCGCCAGGCCAGCGCGATGTCCGGGTGTTCTTCCAGCACCTGCACCGGCAGGCGGATCAGGTCGTCGAAGTCGACCGCGTTGAACGCAGTCAGCCGCAGCTGATAGCGCTCGTACACACTGGCCGCTTCTTTCTCGCGGTTGCTGCGCGCGGCTGCCATCGCCTGCTCGGGCGAGAGCCCGGCGTTCTTGGCGCGCGAAATCAGGTTCTTCACATCTTCGATGTCATCGGGCTTGGCCCCGTACATCAGGTCCTTGACCTGCGAGGTGGCGTCGTCAGCGTCGAAGATGGAGAAGCCGCGCTTGAGCCCGACCGCAGCGTGCTCGATCTGCAGGAACTTCAGTCCAAGGGCGTGGAAGGTGCAGATGGTCACTTCATCGGCATCATCGCCGTGCAGGCGCTTGCCCACACGTTCGCGCATTTCCTTGGCCGACTTGTTGGTGAAGGTGATCGCCGCGATGCGCCGCGCCGGGTAGCGCTTGCTGGCGATCAGCTGGGCGATTTTCTCCACGATCACGCGCGTCTTGCCGCTGCCCGCGCCAGCCAGCACCAGCAGGGGACCTTCGCAGTGCAGGACTGCGGCGCGTTGAGGGGGGTTGAGACCGTGCATGCCTTCTCCGTGGAGCCGGCATTGTACCGGGGTCGCCCACCCCGTAGAGCCGGGCTTGCCCGGCTGAACGACCAGACTGAACAACCACCCGCCAGCCGTTTAAAATCCCCAGCATGGCCAAGCTCTACTTCTACTATTCGGCGATGAACGCCGGCAAGACCACCACGCTGCTGCAGTCGGCGCACAACTACCGCGAGCGCGGCATGCGGGTGGCGATCCTGACCCCGCGCCTGGACGACCGCGCCGGGCGCGGCGTGGTGGCCTCCCGGATCGGGCTGAAGGCTGACGGCATCGCGTTCGACCGCGAGACCGACCTGGAGCAGCTGATCCGCCAGGATCTGGAGGCGCACGGCCCGCTGGGCTGCGTGCTGGTCGACGAAGCGCAGTTCCTCAGCCGCAGCCAGGTCTGGCAGCTCAGCGAGGTGGTCGACCAGCTGCGCATTCCGGTGCTGTGCTACGGCCTGCGCACCGACTTCCGCGGCGAGCTGTTCGAAGGCAGCCAGTACCTGCTGGCCTGGGCCGACGAGATGCAGGAGATCAAAACCATCTGCCACAGCGGCAAGAAGGCCACCATGACCGTGCGCGTGGACGAACACGGCCACGCGGTGCAGGACGGCCCGCAGGTGGAGATCGGTGGCAACGAGCGTTACGTGTCGGTAAGCCGGGCCGAGTTCAAGAAGATCACGCGCGGCCAAGGCCGCGTAGACCCGGCACAAGCGCAGTTGCCGATTTGATCCGGGCACCCGGTCGCCACGTAGCAATTCGTAGTGCCGGCCGCTGGCCGGCAACCGCGCGCAGCGCGGCACAAGCGTCCGAAACCAGGAAATCCGCCGGTCCCATAATGGAACCGGCGTTTAAACGAACCGAAGCCCCAATCAATACAACGTCCGCTCCGGCGCACCCGCCGGCGGCGGGTTGTACTGATACAGCCACGTCTCCGTCAGCGTCTTGCCACCGCTGCGCAGATACAGACGAATGTCGATCTGGTCGGTGGAATCATCCGGCGGCACAAGGTCGAACATGGCGCGGTAACCCTTGATCTCGCGCAGCGGTCGCGCCGAAACGATCTCGGTGCGGCCACGGCTGGCTTGGACCACGGCTTCCACCTCGCCCTTGTCGATCAACGCGGCCAGCTCGCCACCTTCGAAATCCACCGCGAAACGCCACGAGAAGTACTCGCGCTTCTTGCCGATCACCCCGCCCAGCCCGGTGCGCGTGGCCACGGCATGGGCCAGCGCCGGCCGTGCCGGCGGTTCCGCGCCCCAGTACAGGCGGTAGCCCAGCAGCATTTCCTGGCCCGGCTGGGGTTTGGCTTCCGGGTTCCAGAACGCCACGATGTTGTCGAAGGTCTCGTCCACGGTGGGAATTTCCACCAGCTGCACCGAGCCCCTGCCCCACTGCCCCTTCGGCTCCACCCACAGGCAGGGGCGCTTCTCGTAGAAGACCCCGTCGTCCTGGTAGTGGTCGAAGTTGCGGTCGCGCTGCAGCAGCCCGAAGCCCTTCGGGTTGTTGTCCACGAACATGTTGAAGCGCAGCTGGCGCGGGTTGCTCAGCGGCCGCCAGATCCACTCGCCGGCCCCGGTCCACATCGACAGGCCATCGGTATCGTGGATTTCCGGACGCCAGTCCCAGGCCATGCGGCGGTCGTTCTCGCCGCCCTGGTACATGCTGGTGCACGGGGCAATGCCGAGGCGCTCGATGGTCTTGCGCGGGTACAGCGCCACGTCCACGTCCATTAACAGCACATCGCCGTTGGTGATGGCGAAGCGGTAGGCACCGGCCACGCTGGGCGAGTCGAGCAAGGCGTACACCACAAGAGTGTTGGAGTCCTTGGCCGGCTGCTCCAGGAAATAGGCGATGAAGTCCGGGAATTCTTCCGGGCGGTCCATGCCGGTGTCGATCGCCAGGCCACGCGCGGACTGGCCGTACTGGCCTTCCTTGCCGACCGCGCGGAAATAGCTGGCCCCCAGGAACGCGGCGAAGTCGCGGTCGGTGTCCTGCCGGGTGTTGAGGCGGAAGCCGGCAAAGCCCAGGTCGGCAGGCAGGTGGCTGCCCTTCAGACCACTCTTGCCGTAGTCGAAAGCAGCCGGGTCATAGGCCAGTTCCTGGGCCAAGCCGTTGACCACGTCGAACATCCGCACCGGGGAATGGAAATACAGCCCCAGATGGAAGAACTTGGCCTGGAAGCGGCCGGGCTGGTCGGCCCACAGCGCGTGGTCCTGGCGGTAGCGGATCGACTGGTACTGGTCCCAGTCCAGTGCCTCCAGGGGCCCCGGCAGCGTGCGCCGGTGGCTTTTGTACGCCGCTTCGGACAGCGCGCGGGCCTGGCCCTTGAGCGTGGCGAAGTCGAACGGCTGCGGCTGGCCGAGCCGGCGCAGCCCCACCTGGTTGCCCTGCGCGGCGCAGGCCGGCAGCGCGGGAAAACCAATGGCCGCCAGGGCCAGGGAAGCGTTGCGGATGAAGTCGCGTCGTTGCATGCAGGGCAGCAAAGGCAGGAAAGGGCCGGTCATCATAGGCACGCAAACGTTAAATCGCCGCTGTGATGAATGGGGAGCGTTCAGTCTCGCGACGCGACCGTATGCAGCGACCCGTCGCCGCAGTCGCCCAGCGCCAGCTCGATGCTGCGCGCCACCCGGCCGCCCTCCGGTCGCAGCCTTCGTACGTCGTCACGCAGCTCCAGCAGCGCCGCGCGGCCTCGCGGTGGAGCCTGGCTGCAGCGCAGCTGTCCCTGCAGCAGGCGCGCCCGCCAGCGCAGCTGCTGCGTGCGCGGGTCGGCACCCGGCACGGCTACCACCTGGGCCAGCACGCGCTCTGCTTCCACGGTCTGCCCCAACCGCACCAGGTTGCGCGCCCAAGCCAGCTGGACGGCGTGTTGCTGCAGCATCGCTTCGGGCCCGCCGCGCGCTGGCCGCGCCATCAGCCCGGCCAGGCGCTGCCCGGCATCCACCGGGTCCACCCGCGCTCCCAGGATGTCGGCCATGCGCCAGTCGGCACGCTGCACCATGGGGTCGTCTTCGCCGCGCTGCGCGGCCAGCCATTGGCGGCCTTCGCGC
>JAEXNZ010000129.1 GCA_023439425.1 Pseudomonadota bacterium | reverse complement strand
CGTGATGCCGGCACCAGTGCCTACCTGGAGCGCATGGCGCATGTGGCCGGGCTGATTGCCGAACAGCTGGGCCTGCCCGAAGAAGAAGTGCGCCTGATCGAAATGGCCGCGCCCCTGCACGACATGGGCAAGATCGCCATTCCCGACTCGGTGCTGCTCAAGCAGGGTAAACTCAATGACGAAGAGCTGGCGATCATGCGCCGGCACCCCCGGATCGGTTACGAGCTGCTCAGTGGCAGCCAGAACCGGTTCATCCAGGTGGGCGCGCTGATCGCGCTGCGCCACCACGAACGGTATGACGGCAGCGGGTATCCCGACGGCCTGGTTGGCGAGGCGATCCCGCTGGAAGCGCGGATCGTGGCGGTGGCCGACGTCTTCGACGCCCTGATCTCGCCGAGACCCTACAAGGAAGCTTGGAGCATGGAAGCCACTTTGGCCTATCTGTACGCGCAACGGGGTCGTCTGTTCGACCCGCGCTGCGTGGATGCGCTGCTGCGCGGTCGCGTGCAGTTGGACGAGATCTGCGCGCAGCATTCCGTTGCGTCGTCCCGACCGGGGATGTGACATGGGCGGTGTGTTCCAGAAAGTGAGGCAGCGTCTCGGTGCGAGCGGTGCCCTGGCGTTTCTGCGCGCGCGGCTGAGCGGTCGCCCGGACAGCGAGCACGGGCAGGCCATCGTGCGCATGGTGCTGATCGTGCTGATCCTCGCCTACGTACTGATGCCAAACGTGCGCAATGACCTGCCGCACCACCAGTACCAGGTGGTGCTGGGCATCGTGCTGACCGGCCTGACCTTGTCGGTAATGTTGTTCGGTTGGCTGCTGGCACGGCCGGGGCGTTCGGACCCGCGCCGCGTGGCCGGAATGCTGGCAGACTACGGCCTGATCGCCGCAGGCATGGTGCAGATGGGCGAGCCGCTGGCCTGGGTCTACATCGTGGTGATGTGGGTCACGGTGGGCAACGGCATGCGCTTCGGCAACCGTTACCTGTATGCCGCCGTGGGCATGGCGCTGGTCAGCTTCGGCGTGACCATGCTGACCACCGACTACTGGCGTGACAACGCGCGCCTGGGCTTCGGCCTGTGGCTGGGTCTGGCCGCGGTGCCGCTGTACTTCGCCACCCTGCTGCGCCAGCTGACCCGTGCCATGGACGAGGCGCGCCGCGCCAGCGAGGCCAAGAGCCGCTTCCTGGCCAACATGAGCCACGAGTTCCGCACCCCGCTCAACGGCCTTTCGGGCATGACCGAGGTGCTGGCCACCACCCAGCTGGATGAAGAGCAGCGCGAATGCGTGAACACCATCCAGGCCTCGTCGCGCAGCCTGCTGACGCTGGTTGAGGAGGTGCTGGACATCTCGGCCATCGAGGCCGGCAAGCTGCGTGTGGTCGAGGAAGACTTCGCGCTGGCCGATGTGATCCAGTCGATGGGCCTGATCCTGATGCCGCAGGCACGGGTGAAGCGCCTGGACTACGTAGTGAAGGTGGACGAGGCCGTTCCGCTGCTGTTGCGCGGCGACCTTGGCCATCTGCGCCAGATTCTGCTCAACCTGGCCGGCAACGCGGTCAAGTTCACCGAGCATGGCAAGGTGGAGATCCGGGTCGGATTGCTGGGTGAAGCGGGTGACGGCCGCGTGCGGTTGCGCTTCGACATCTTCGATACCGGTATCGGCGTCAATCCGGAGATGGTGCCGCGTCTGTTCAGAGCGTTCGAGCAGGCCGACGTCAGCCTTGGCCGCCGTCATGAGGGCTCCGGCCTTGGCACCTCGATTGCGCGTGGGCTGGTCGAGGCCATGGGCGGTGACATCGGCTTTGCCGACAACCCGCCGCAGGGCAGCCATTTCTGGTTCGAGCTGCCGTTCGCGTTGCCGCCGGTGGAGCAGGGCCGCTTCACCCCGGCCGTGGTCGGCGAGTCCGCACCGGGCGGGGCAGGCAACGTCATTGCCTTCGCCGACCCGTTCCTGCGCCACCGCGCGCGCGTGCGCAGCATGAAGGTGCTGGTGGCCGACGATCACCAGGCCAACCGGTTGGTGCTGCAGCGCCTGCTGCAGAAGGCCGGGCACAAGGTGGTGTGCGTCAACGGCGGCGAAGCCGTGCTGGATGCCATGGCCGAGAGCGACTACGACGTGGCGATCGTCGACCTGCACATGCCGGGCATGAGCGGGCTGGACATGCTGAAGGAGCTGCGTGTGATGCAGTCCGGCGGTGGAGCGCGCACGCCGGTGCTGGTGCTCAGCGCCGATGTGACCCCCGAGTCGATCCAGCAGTGCACCCAGGCTGGCGCGCATACGTTCTTCGGCAAGCCGGTGGTACCGGTGCGCCTGCTCGACACGCTGGCGGAGATTGCCAGCAACGACGTGCGCAAGCCGCGGGTCAACGTGGTACCTGCTCCTGCGGCAGGGGTCGGCGTGCTCGACACCGGCGTGCTGGATGAGCTGGCTTCGCTGGGCATGGGTGAGAGCTTCGAGCAGGAGTTCATCCGCCAGTGTCTGGTGGACGCCAAGCAGTGCCTGGTGACCGCCAACGAGGCCGGTGAGCGTGGCGACTGGGTGCTGCTGCGCGAGCAGGCACACGCCATCAAGGGCGTGGCCAGCAATCTGGGGCTGGTGCGGGTGGCGTTCCGTTCCGGTGAGGTCATGCACATGGCCGATTGGCAGTTGAAGAGCGAGTGGAAGGAGCGGATGAAGCAGATCCGCGCGGCGGTGAAGGAAGGCCGGCAGGCATTGGCGGCACGCATGCACCCCAGTGCGGTCACCAGCGACAGCGACATCGACATCGGTTGAGTCCCTGAACACCGTTCACGTAGGAGCCGTTGCGGCTCGTACGCATGTTTGCATTGCGCCGCGCTTCCCCGGTGTAGGATCGCGGCGTGTGGACCCGTCAGGCCTGCCGCCCACCGTCCTCCCTCCAGGCCAACTCGCCGAGGAAATTGCCATGCAAACGATCGAAAAGCTCCCCACCACCCCCCGCGGCTACGCCACCATCCGCACCGAGACCACGCATGACAACGCCGCGCACTGGTTGTTCATGCACGCTGACGCCGCCACCGGCATCCGTCCCTGCTGCCGCAAGGACATGCTGGACGAAATGTGGACGGTGATGAGCGAGATCACCGCCAGCCCGGCCGAGCGCGCCAGCGGCAGGTTGCGTCATTTCGTGTTGGCATCCGATGCCACCGCCTACAACCTGGGCGGCGACCTGGAGCTGTTCGCCCGGCTCATCCGCGAAGGCAATCGCGACCGCCTGCTGGCCTACGCGCAGCGCTGCGTGGAAGGCGTGCACCATCTGCACACCGGCTTCGGTGGCGATGTGCGTTCCATCGCGCTGATCCAGGGCGATGCCTTGGGCGGTGGCCTCGAAATGGCGCTGGCCTGCCACACCATCGTGGCCGAAGCGGGCAGCGGCATGGGCCTGCCAGAAGTGCTGTTCGGGCTGTTCCCGGGCATGGGTGCGTACTCCTTCCTGTGCCGCCGCGTGGCACCTCAGGTGGCCGAGAAGATCATCCTGGAAGGGCGTGTGTACAGCGCCGAGGAAATGTATGCCATGGGTGTGGTCGACGTGCTGGTGCCGAAGGGGCAGGGCATGAAGGCCGTGGAAGACCTGATTCGCCAGCACCAGCGCACCCCGCGCACGTACCTGGCCATGAACGCTGCGCGCAATCTGGCTCAGGCGGTGAGCTATGACGAGCTGCTGGAAATCACCAAGATCTGGGTGGAATCCGCGCTGGCTCTGGAAGACAAGTCGCTGCGTACCATGGACCGGCTGATCAAGGCGCAGACGCGCCGTGCCCAGTCCGATGCGGCGTAACGCCGGAATCAGGGGGAACTGAAGGCCCGGCAGATGCCGGGCCTTCTTTGTTTCGGAGCTTACTCCGCCGGCGCGTCACGCAGTTCGCGACGCAGGATCTTGCCGACGTTGGTCTTCGGCAGTTCCTTGCGGAATTCCACGATCTTCGGATGCTTGTACCCGGTCAGGTTGGCACGTGCATGTTCCTTGACCTGTTCGGCGGTGAGGTTGGGGTCCTTCTTGACGATGACCACCTTCACGATCTCGCCGGACTTGTCATCCGGCACACCCACCGCGGCCACTTCCAGCACGCCCGGCATCATCGCTATCACGTCTTCCACTTCGTTCGGGTAGACGTTGAAGCCGGACACCAGAATCATGTCCTTCTTGCGGTCGACGATGTAGAAGAAACCGTGCTCGTCCATGCGCGCCATGTCGCCGGTGTGCAGCCAGCCGTCGGCGTCGATCGCCTTGGCGGTTTCTTCCGGACGCTGCCAGTAACCCTTCATCACCTGCGGGCCGCGGATGCACAGCTCGCCGACGTCGCCCGGGGTCATGGTCTGGCCGTCGTCGTTCTTCACGCAGGCGTCGGTGGACGGAATCGGCAGGCCGATGGCTCCGTTGTACTCGGCCAGGTTGAGCGGGTTGATGCACGCGGCCGGCGAGGTTTCGGTCAGGCCATATGCTTCCACCAGGGTGACCCCGGTGACCTTCTTCCAGCGCTCGGCGACGGCGCGCTGCACGGCCATGCCGCCACCCAGGGTGACCTTCAGCGACGAGAAGTCGACCTGGTCGAAACCGGGGGTGTTGAGCAGCCCGTTGAACAGCGTGTTGACGCCGGTGATGGCGGTGAAGCGCGTTGACTTGAGCTCCTTGACGAAGCCCTTCATGTCGCGCGGATTGGTGATCAGGTGGTTGCAGCCACCGAATTTCATGAAGACCAGGCCGTTCGCGGTGAGTGCGAAGATGTGGTACAGCGGCAGCGCGGTGATGATCCACTCCTTGCCCATCTCGATGCCGGACGCGGAAATCCACGCCGAGGCCTGCTGCATGTTGGCGACCAGGTTGCGGTTGGTCAGCATGGCAC
>JAEXNZ010000050.1 GCA_023439425.1 Pseudomonadota bacterium | reverse complement strand
TTTCGGACATGACGGTGCGCACGTCGGCGAAGTCGACGTTGATCAGGCCCGGACGCACGATCAGGTCGGCGATGCCCTGCACGGCGCCCTGCAGCACGTCGTTGGCGGCACGGAAGGCCTGGATCATTGTGGCGTTGCGGCCCAGCACGGTGATCAGCTTTTCGTTCGGAATGGTGATCAGCGAGTCGCAGTGCTGGCTCAGTTCCTCGATGCCCTTCAGCGCCACCTGCATACGGCGACGGCCTTCGAACGGGAACGGCTTGGTGACCACGGCCACGGTCAGGATGCCCATTTCCTTGGCCAGCTGTGCCACCACCGGAGCCGCGCCGGTGCCGGTGCCACCGCCCATGCCGGCGGTGATGAACACCATGTCCGCACCCTGCAGGGCGTCCATGATGCGCTCACGATCTTCCAGGGCGGCCTGGCGACCCACTTCCGGGTTCGCGCCTGCGCCCAGGCCCTTGGTGACGTTGGTACCCAGCTGCAGCTGCAGCTTGGCACCGCAATTCTTGATGGCCTGCGAGTCGGTGTTGGCGGTGATGAATTCCACGCCGTCCACGCTGGTGCTGACCATGTGCGCCACGGCGTTGCCGCCGCCGCCGCCCACGCCGATCACCTTGATCACCGCATTGGGTGCCATCTTTTCAATCAATTCGAAGTGCGCCATGTCCGTGTCCTCGTTGTAACCGCTTCTATTGGCGTGGTCTTCATGGGCGTCCTGCCCTTCGTGCCACGCCGCCATTGCGGCGGTAGTTTTAGGTATGTCCTTCAGAGCGGGGGCTCGTCAGGTGAGTTGCGATGAAGCGATGTTGCCGGTGTTGCAGTGATGCGGCTGTCAGCTGGAATCAGAATTCGCCGCGGAACCAGGTTTTGACTTTGTTGAAGAGACTGCCGGCACGACCAGTCGGCAGCGATGGGCGACGCGGATGTTCGATCTGGCTGCCCATCAGCAGCAGCCCCACGCCCGTGGCATGAACCGGGTTACCGACCACTTCACCCAGTCCGGTGACGTGCTGCGGAATACCGACGCGAACCGGCATCTGCAGCATTTCCTCGGCCAGTTCGACCACGCCTTCCATCTTCGAGGCACCACCGGTGAGCACCATGCCGGCACGCACCAGTTCCTCGAAGCCGGAGCGTCGCAGCTCGGCCTGGACCATTTCAAAAATTTCCTCGTAGCGCCCCTGCACCGCCTGCGCCAGTGAATGGCGCGGCATGCGGCGCGGCGGACGGTCGCCGACGCTGGGCACTTGGATGCTTTCCTCGGCGGTGGCCAGCTGGGCCAGCGCGCAGGCATAGCGCACCTTGATCTGCTCGGCTTCCGGGGTCGGCGTGCGCAGCATGTGCGCGATGTCGTTGGTGACGTGGTCACCGGCGATCGGCAGCGAGGCCGTGTGGCAGATCGCGCCCTGTACGAACACGGCAAGGTCGGTGGTGCCCGCGCCCATGTCGACCAGCACCACGCCGAGCTCGCGCTCGTCGGCGGTCAGCACGGCGACGCTGGAGGCCAGCGAGGACAGCACCAGGTCGTCCACCTGCAGGCCGCAGCGCTGCACGCACTTGCTGATGTTGGCGGCGGCCGACTGCGCGCACACCACCAGGTGCGCGTGCACTTCCAGGCGCACGCCGGTCATGCCGACCGGGTTGCGGATGCCTTCCTGTGAGTCATCCAGCACGTATTCGCGCGGGATGGCGTGCAGGATTTTCTGGTCGGCTGGAATGGCCACGGCCTTGGCTGCGTCCAGCACGCGATCGAGGTCGCCCCAGGTCACTTCGCCGTCGCGGATCGGCACGATGCCGGGCGAGTTCTTGCACTGCACGTGATTGCCGGAGATGGACGCGTACACCGAGCGGATCTCGCCGCCGGCCATCAGCTCGGCCTCTTCGACCGCGCGCTGGATCGACTGCACGGTCGATTCGATGTCCACCACCACACCGCGCTTGAGCCCGCGCGACTCGTGCGAGCCGATGCCGATCACCTCGATAGGATTGCCCGGCGAGTACTCGCCGACCAGCGCCACCACCTTGGAGGTGCCGATGTCGAGCCCGACGATCAGCGATTTGTCACCCTTGCGATTCATGTCCTGTCCTGCGTGTTCTGCGCCGCATTGGCCGGCGCGGCCGGAACCGGGGTACCCCAGCTCAGCGTGAAACCATTGGTATAGCGAAGGTCGGCGCGCTCGATCGGCGCGCTCTGGTTGGCCAGCTGCGGCAGCACGCGCACGAAGCGCTGCAGGCGCGAGCGGGCGTCGTCGCGACCGACCACCACTTCGGTGCCGTTGCTCAGCTGCAGCGACCAGCTGCCGCGTGCGTCCATGCTGACCCGGGTGACGTCCAGCCCGGTCGGCGCGAACAGCGCACGCGACTCGTTGTACAGCGCGACCACTTCCTGGGTCTGGGTGTCCGGACCGTCGAGGTTGGGCAGCTTCAGGTCCTGCAGCTGCTTGGGCGTGGCAAACAGCTTGCCCTGCTCGGACAGCAGCCGGTCCTTGCCCCAGCGCGCGAACGGCTTGTGTTCGACCAGGGTGATTTCCAGCACGTCGGGCCACTGCTTGCGCACCTGCGCGCTTTCCACCCACGGCAGCTGCTCGATGGCGTCCTGCGCGTCCTGCAGCTTGACCGCGAAGAACCCGGCGTGCGCATACGGCAGCACCACCTGCTGCAGCTGCTCGGCCGGCACCCGCTTGAATTCACCGTGCACGCGCAGCTTGGCCAGCGGCCAACGCTCGGCCGCGACCCAGCCGTTGAGCACCGCCACCACGGGCAGCGCTACCAGCGACAGGGCCAGCAACCAGACGAAGATGCGCAGCACCGCGTTCATGCGTGGCGGTTCTCCTCGTTGTGCTGCGGCAGGGTCTGTTCCAGCACGCGCCAGACCAGTTCCTCGAAGCCGATGCCCACCTGCCCCGCCGCCTTGGGCACCAGCGAATGGCTGGTCATGCCCGGCGCGGTGTTCACTTCCAGCAGGTACAGGCGGCCGCTGGCGCGGTCGCGCATCACGTCCACGCGGCCCCCGCCCCGGCAGCCGGCGGCCTGGCACGCGGCCGGCGCGAGCCGGCGGATCTCGGCTTCGTCCTCGCCGTCCAGGCCCGGGCACAGGTACTGGGTGTCGTCGGCCACATACTTGGCGTTGTAGTCGTACCACTGGCCCTTGGGCACGATGCGGATCGACGGCAGCGCGACGTCGCCAAGGATGCCCACGGTGAGCTCGTCGCCGACCACCATCTGCTCCATCAGAAGCTGGCCGTCGTAGCGCGAGGCCAGGGCCACGGCTTCGTCCAGACCGGCCTCGTCCATCACCCGGCTGATGCCCACACTGGAGCCTTCGTTGGCCGGCTTCACCACCACCGGCAGACCCAGCTCGCGCGCCTGCGCATGCACGGTCTCGGCAGTGACCTTGCGGTACTGCGGGGTGGGTAAACCGACCGACAGCCACACCTGCTTGGTGCGGATCTTGTCCATGCCCAGCGCCGAGCCGAGCACGTCAGAGCCGGTGTACGGAACGCCGAAGGCTTCCATCAGGCCCTGCACGATGCCGTCCTCACCACCACCGTTGTGGCCGTGCAGGATGTTGAAGACGCGGTCGAAGCGCTTTTCCACCAGCGCCCGGGCCAGCGCCGGAATGCCGTCCACGGCAGTGGCGTCAACGCCACGCGCGCGCAGCGCTTCGATCACATTGCGGCCGGAGTCCAGCGACACCTCGCGCTCGCTGGAGGTGCCGCCGAGCAGCACGGCCACGCGACCGAAGTCGGCCGGGTTGGCGGTGCGCAGCGCGGGGAAGTCGAAGATGCTCATGCCTGGCCCTCGCTCTTGAAGCCTTCCACCGCCAGATGGGTGGCCATCGCACCGATATCGCCCGCGCCCATCATCAGCAGCAGGTCGCCGTCCTGCAGCACGTCGGGCAGCACGCTGGCCAGTTCGGCGGGCTTGCCCACCACCACCGGTTCGCTGCGGCCGCGTGCGCGGATCGCACGCGCCAGCGCATGCGAGTCGGCCCCGGCAATCGGGTCTTCGCCGGCCGGGTAGACCTGGCACAGCACCAGCGCGTCGACGCTGGACAGCACCGCGGCGAACTTGTCGAACTGGTCGCGGGTACGGCTGTAGCGGTGCGGCTGGAACGCCACCACCAGGCGCTGTTCCGGCCAGCCGCCACGGGCAGCGGCGAACACGGCTTCCAGTTCGCTGGGATGGTGGCCGTAGTCGTCGATGATGCGCACTTTGGCACCGGACGCGGTGGTGACTTCGCCGAGGTCGTTGAAACGGCGGCCCACGCCGGCGAAACCGGCCAGCGCGCGCGCGATCGCATCCGGGGCCACTCCCAGCTGCCAGCCCACCGCAGCGGCGGCCAGCGCGTTGAGCACGTTGTGTTTGCCCGGCAGGGCCAGCACCACCTCCTGGCTGGTGCCCTGCGGCAGGCGCAGGGTGAAGCGCATGCGCGCCCCTTCCTGCACCACGTTTTCAGCGCGCACGTCGGCCTGCGGGCTCATGCCGTAGCTCATCACGTGACGCGGGGTCTGCGCGGC
>JAEXNZ010000130.1 GCA_023439425.1 Pseudomonadota bacterium | reverse complement strand
GGTCTTGACCGTGCCCGACAGCTCCAGCGCGCCGCTGCGTGCGGAGATGCCGGCCTTGGGATCCGTCGGCTTCAGGTTGATGTCGTGCATGGTCAGGATGACCACGCGCGGCAACGAGGCCACACCGCTGACAAACGCACCGAACTGGTGGTAGCTGCCCACCATGCGCAGGGCGATCGGCTTCTCGGCGTAGAACTCCTTGGTCATCTCCTCGCCAGGCTGGAACAGCTCGTTGTTCAGGCCACTTGACAATGCGGTCTGCGAGATGTCGATGATCAGGTCAGGCATTTCGGTCTTGCTGGGCAGCTGGCGCAGCATCTGCTGCAACACCTGCTCCATCTGGGCCAGCTGCTGCTTGAGCGGCTCCAGGTTTACCGCACGCCCCTGCTCCTTTTCGAACTCTTCGCGCAGGGTAACTTCGTTCTGTTCCAGTGCGGCAAGCTCATCGCGCTTGCCGTTGATCAGCGCGAACCAGGTCAGGAGCACAATCAGCAGTGCCAGCAGCGCACAGAAGACGATCTTCGCCTGCTGCGGCCAACTGCCAATGTTGTTGAGGTCCAGCTCTTTCAGATTGACTTTCTTCTGGCTCATGCGGCCCCCTTCTGCGGCGTGCTCGACGGCGCGGGTTCAGCCGCCGGGGCAGGAACGATACGGCTGCCCGACGGTGCCGGCGGTGCCGGCGGCGGCTGGCTGAGCGGTTGTGCACTGGAAGGCACGGCCGGTGCCAGCGGGGCCACGCCCGGTGCTGGTGCAGATGCAGGCGCGGCCGGATCCGTGCTCGGAACCACGCTGCCATCCGGACCCAGACCATCAACCGCTTCCGTCGTTGCAGGCAAGGTCACCTTGACCTCGAACACGTACGGCAGCGAGGCGATGTCGGCGATGGTGGTCGGAGCCTTGTCCTTCTCATCCTCCGGCCTTTTGGCCTCGATCACCGAAAGTTCCGGTTTGGTCATCCAGCCCGAACTTTCCAGGTTGCGCATGTACGCGCTGACCCGGGCGTTGGACTGGGTGCGGCCACCCAGCGTAAGGATGTCGCCTTCCTGCTTCACCGAGGTCAGCACCACGCCTTCGGGAATGGTGCGCACCAGCGAGTCGAACAGGTGCACCATCTGCGAGCGCTTGGCCTGCAGTTCCTCGATCACGCGCTTGCGGGCCAGCAGGCGGTCCTTCTGACGGTCCAGACGCTCGATTTCGGTGTTCTGCGCCTTGACCTTCTGAATCTCAGCCTGCAGATACGCGTTTCGGTCGCCCTGCCCGCTGATCTGGCGGTCGTAATAGAACCAGATCAGTGCCGAAAGCAGCACGCCGCCAATGGCGGCAAAGCCCAGCATGGTCATGAACTCGCGCTGGCGTTGCTTGCGCCGTTCGGCGCGCCAGGGCAATAGGTTGATTCTTGCCATCAGTCGAAGCTCCTCAGCGCCAGACCGGTGGCGATCATCAGCGCCGGTGCGTCCTGGGCCAGGGCGTGTGCCTGCACCTTCGGACCCAGCGTCATCTGTGCCAGCGGATTGGCCACGATCGTGGCCACGCCCAGCTGTTCCTCCACCATTTCCGGCAGACCGGCCAGCGCCGCACAACCGCCAGCCAGCACGATGTGGTCAACGCGGTTGAATTCACTGCCTGCGTAGAAGAACTGCAGCAGACGGCTGATCTGCTGGACCGTGGCTTCCTTGAACGGCTCCAGCACTTCCACTTCGTAGCTTTCCGGGAGTCCGCCCTGGCGCTTGGCCAGACCGGCTTCCTCGTAGGTGAGCCCGTAGCGGCGCATGACCTCGTCGGTCAGCTGCTTGCCGCCGAACACCTGTTCGCGGCTGTACAGGCTGCGCCCACCACGCAGGACGTTGAGCGTGGTCATGGTGGCACCAATGTCCACCAGGGCGACCACACCGTCACTGGAGACCGGCAGTTCGCTGGCCACCAGTGCAAAGGCGTTCTCGACCGCGAAGGCCTCCACGTCCATCACCTTGGCAGTCAGACCACCCAGCTCCAGCGCCGACTGGCGCAGCTCCACGTTCTCCGAGCGCGAAGCCGCCAACAGCACCTGGACCATTTCCGGGTTGTTGGGAATCGCGCCCAGCACCTCGAAGTCGAGGTTCACTTCCTCGATCGGGTAGGGGATGTAATTGACCGCCTCGAGCTCGACCTGGGCTTCCATGTCGTTCTCGTCCAGATCCGCGGGCATCGGGATGAGCTTGGTGATGACCGCGGAACCTGCCACCGCCGCCGCAGCGTGCTTGGCTTTGGTTCCTGAACGGTTCACGGCGCGGCGGATGGCCTCACCCACGGCCTCCACTTCCACGATGTTCTTCTCCACCACCGCATTCGGCGGAAGAGGTTCCACGGCATAATGTTCCACACGGAAACGGTTGCCGCTGCGGGAAAGCTGCAAGAGCTTAACCGCAGTCGAACTGATATCGACGCCAATTAGCGGCGTCTGGCTTTTTGGGATAAGCCCCACGGTTTCTCCCCTGCCGACGGGCACTTGAGCGCAACACCTGCGCCCGCGCATTAATAACGTTTTTTTTTCAAATCGCAACCGCCAAGCTGCAAAACGCGCACTACGACACGTTTTACGGCTCCCCAGACAGTTCTCGACTTGGCTCCCCAGGAACAGCCCCAGCCGTTCCCTTGCGTAATCTATACTCTGCGGCCACGAAATTCGCAATCGGAATCTGTCACTGATGACACGCTTTCGCCGCTGGCTGCGCTGGTTGCTGGTCGCCTTCCTGGTCCTGGCACTGATCGGCGCTGCCGTCGCAGGTGGCCTGTACTACGCCATTTCCTCCAAATTGCCCGACGTTCAGGCCCTGCGCGACATCGAGATGCAGGAGCCCATGTACGTCTACGCCAGTGACGGCCAGCTGATGGCGGTGTTTGGCGAGTCCCGGCGCATTCCCGTCACCATGAAGGACGTCCCGGAGCGCCTGAAGCAGGCCTTCCTGGCCACCGAGGACGCCCGCTTCTACGAGCATGGGGGGGTGGACTACAAGGGCATCGCCCGCGCGGTCTGGCTGCTGGCCACGACCAACGACAAGCGCGTGCCGGGTGGCTCGACCATCACCCAGCAGGTGGCCCGCCAGTTCTTCCTGAGTTCCGAGTACAGCTACACCCGCAAGCTGGCCGAGATCCTGCTGGCCCGCAAGATCGAGCAGGAGCTGAGCAAGGACGAGATCTTCGAGCTGTACCTGAACAAGAGCTTCTTCGGCAACCGCGCCTACGGCGTGGCCGCAGCGGCGCAGTTCTACTACGGCAAGGAGCTCAAGGACCTGAGCCTGGATGAAATGGCCTCATTGGCCGGCATCCCCAAGTTCCCGTCCAGCGGCAACCCGATCAGCAATCCCGAACGCGCCCGCGAGCGCCGCGACTACTACGTACTGCAGCGTATGGCCAATCTGGGCTTCATCACCCAGGCCGAGGCCGATGCGGCCAAGGCGGTGCCGATGGACGCCAGCGCGCATGAGCCGCCGGTGCAGGTGGACGCGCCCTATGTGGCCGAGCTGGTCCGCCAGGAAATGATTGCCCGCTTTGGCGGCGACGTGGTCAACAAGGGCTACCACGTCACCACCACCATCAATGCGGAGATGCAGACCGCAGCCAATCTGGCCGTGCGCGATGGTCTGCTGACCTACGACCACCGCCATGGCTGGCACGGCGTGGAGAAGCAGGTGCAGCTCGGTGCCGGGGACGATGCCGCCACGTTGGCGACACATCTGCGCTGGATGGCGTCTCAATCAGGTCTGCTGCCGGCGATCGTGTCGGGTACCGCCGCCGATGGCAGTGCCACGGTGGTGCTGGCCAACCGCACCGAGATCACCCTGCCCGCCTCGGCGGCGAAGTGGACCAACAAGACCCCGGCCAAGCTGGTGCAGCGCGGCGACATCGTGCGCGTGCGCGCCGGTGCCAAGGAAGGTGAGTGGCTGCTGGACCAGATTCCGCGCGGGCAGTCGGCGCTGGTCTCGCTGGACGCTGAAAACGGCGCGCTCAAGGCCCTGGTGGGCGGCTTCAGCTTCTCCGGCAACAAGTTCAACCGTGCCACCCAGGCGCGCCGCCAGCCGGGTTCGAGCTTCAAGCCGTTTGTGTACGCAGCGGCGTTCGACAAGGGCTTCAACCCGGCCTCGATCGTGCTGGACGCCCCGGTGGTGTTCCGCGCGCGCGGCGGCAAGACCTGGCAGCCGCAGAACGATGGCGGCGGCTTCCGTGGCCCGATGCGGCTGCGCGAAGCGCTGGTGCAGTCGCGCAACCTGGTGTCGGTGCGCCTGCTGGATGGCATGGGCGTGGACTACGCACGCAAGTACATCAGCGAGTTCGGCTTTGCCGAAGCCGAACTGCCGCCGAACCTGTCGATGTCGCTGGGCACGGCGTCGCTGACCCCGCTTTCGATCGCACGCGGCTATGCCGTGTTCGCCAATGGCGGCTCGCGGGTGGACACCTGGTTGATCGACCAGGTCAGCGACCGCGACGGCAACCTGGTGTTCAACGAAAACCCGGCCCTGGCCTGCCGCGACTGCGCCGGCACCAGCAGCGGCGCACCGGTGAGCCAGGTGGTGGACGGCTTCAACTTTGGTGCGGCACCTTCGGCAACCGCGCCCGCAACCGCAGCGGCACCGAAGCCGGCCGAGCCGGCGGCCCCGGTCAATCCGGACGCCCGTGTGGCCCCTCGCGCGATTGACGCACGCACGGCCTACCAGCTGGTGTCGATGATGCGCGACGTGGTCCAGCGCGGTACGGGCACGGCGGCGAAGGTGCTGGGCCGCGAGGACGTGGGCGGCAAGACCGGTTCGACCAACGACCATCGCGACGCGTGGTTCTCCGGCTTCGGCGGCCGCTACGTGACCACCGTATGGGTGGGCCGGGACGACTTCCGTTCGCTGGGCTACCGCGAGTACGGCGGTCGCGCGGCACTGCCGATCTGGATCGACTACATGCGCGTGGCGCTGAAGGACACCCCGATCATGCAGAACGAACCGCCGCAGGGCATGGTCCAGGCCACGCTCAACGGTGCCACCGAGTGGGTCAAGGT
>JAEXNZ010000499.1 GCA_023439425.1 Pseudomonadota bacterium | reverse complement strand
GCCTGCATCCACATGAACACCGGCGGCTTTTCCGCATACAGCTCGCTGCCGCGGTGCGGCAGCAGCCACTGCCCGCTCTCCACCATGCCGCGCGCGGCCAGCACGAAGCGCGGCTCGTCCGGCGGCGAGGGTGAACGTAGCCCGATGCCGGCCGCAAGGGTCAGCAGCAGGGCCAGGCAGATCAGGGCGCGCCAGTGCCGGCGCAGCAGCATTCGGGTCACGGAGGGGTTCGCGGCCAAAAAACGCACTCTGGCGGGGTCGATGTAAGAAGGACGTCGAATCGGGCCGATTGCGACTGTATTTCGACATGGCCGACGCTACCATCCCCCCCTTTACGCCCGGAACCGCGCATATGCGCCTGCTGGTCATCGAAGACAACCGCCAACTGGTGGCCAACCTGTTCGAGTACTTCGAGGCACGCAGCCACGTGCTGGACGTCGCGCCGGACGGCATCACCGGCCTGCATCTGGCGGGCACCCACAACTACGATGCGGTGATCCTCGATTGGATGCTGCCGCGCATGGAGGGGCCGGAGGTGTTGCGCCGGCTTCGCGCCGAGCACGGATCTGAAGTGCCGGTGATCATGCTCACCGCCCGCGACGAGCTGCCCGACAAGATCGCAGGGTTTCGCGCTGGGGCCGATGACTACCTGACCAAACCGTTTGCGCTGCCGGAACTTGAAGTGCGGCTGGAGGCACTGCAGGTGCGTGCGCATGGGCGCAATCCGCGCAAGGTGCTGGAGGTGGCCGACCTCAGCCTGGACCTGGCGACCCTGGAGGCACGTCGCGATGGACAGGTGCTGCACCTGTACCCGGCGTGCCGCAAGCTGCTGGAAGTGCTGATGCGCGCCAGCCCAGCCGCAGTCACCCGCCAGCAGTTGGAGTTCGCGCTGTGGGGCGACGAACTGCCTGATGGCGATCTGCTGCGCTCGCACGTGTACGAACTGCGTCGCAGCGTGGACGGTCCGTTCGCGACCAAGCTGATCCACACGTTGCCGCGCGTGGGCTACCGACTGGCCACCACGGCCACGGAAGGCAGCGATGCGTCTGCGTAAACCCGGCCCGCTGCACCGTCGCCTGGTCTGGTGGCTGCTCGCGTACCTGGCGCTGATCTCGGTGGCGGTGTTCAGTGTGGGCAACTACGTGCACGAGCATGCCGAGCATTCGGCATGGCGAGCGCTGCTCAATTCCGAGTTGGACAGCATCATCAACCACGTCGAGCACGAACCGCATTACCGCTGGCAGGACTCGGACACGCTTCGGTTGTTCACCATCAATGATGATCCGGCGCTGCCGCCGGTGCTGCGCACGCTGCATCCCGGACTGCACGACGGTGTGGTCATCAACGACCGTTCGGCGGCGGTGATGGTGCGCGACACCGCCACCCAGGGCCGGCTGGCGCTGGCGCTGGACATCAATGATTTCCACGAGCTGGAAGAGTTCGCCACGCGCTGGGTAATGCTTGCCGGCGTCGTCATGATCATCGTGACCGTGCTGATGGCTTCGATCGGTGTCAGCCGGCTGGTGCAGCCCCTGCGCTCGCTGGCCCGGCACATCCATGACCTGCGCCCGGGCGTGCCTGGCCAGCGCGTGGACGTGGATCCGCGCGGCAGCTCCGAGCTGTACGTGATTGCCGATGCACTCAACGACTATCTACGCCGCAACGAGCAGTTCGTTGAACGTGAGCGGGTCTTCATCAGCACCGCCAGCCATGAGCTGCGCACACCCATCGCGGTGATCACCGGTGCCTCTGAACTGGCGCTGGAGCAACCGGACGTGCCCGAACGCGCGCGCCAGCAGATGCAGCGCGTGCACCGCAGCGCGCAGGGCGTAGAGCAGCTGATCCAGCTGCTGCTGGTGCTGGCGCGCGAACCGGCGCGTCTGGCTGCGTTGAAGGAGCGCATCGCGCTGGACGCATTGCTGCCGGAAATCGTCGAGGACCACCGCCATCTGCTGGGCGACAAGGATCTGCATATTGAAATGCGACCGTTGCCACGATTGGACATCATCGCCCCCCTGGGCGTGGTCCAGGCCGCGATTGGCAATCTGCTGCGTAACGCCATCGAAAACAGCGGGCGCGGCACCATCAGTCTGTCGTTGTCCGAGCGCGCCGTGGTCACCCTGCAGGACCCGGGCCTGGGTATGAGCCCGGAAGAAATTGCCGCCGTGTATGCGCGCATGGCGCGCGGTGACCGGGGTGAGGGGGATGGCATCGGCCTGGAGCTGATCGCACGCCTGTGCGAGCACCTTGGCTGGGGGCTGACCATTGAGCCCAGCGAGCCCCGGGGCACACGGGTGATTCTTGATCTTGGGGCCTCGCTGCCCGGGACAAAAGCTGAATAGGGCAAGCGGGCGGCGCAAGGTGGCACGCCGTGAAGACAATGTTAAGCTCCAGAAAGCGCCGCCTGATGTGGCGCTTTTTTTTGCCCTTTCGATCGACAGAGGATGGCAGCATGCCGACCGAACCGAGTACCGCCCTGATTACCAGCGACATCGTAGGCCTTGGCCTGATTGCCGCGACCCTGGCCCTGATCTTCTGGGCTGCCAGCGGTCCCACCCCGCTGCTGAAAAAGATCTTCGCATGGGTACCAGCCCTGCTGCTGTGCTACTTCATTCCGGCGATCTACAACACCACCGGCCTGATCGACGGCCACAACACATCGCTGTACAACCCCATCGCCCGTGACGTGCTGCTGCCGGCCGCGCTGGTGCTGCTGACCCTGTCCATCGACCTCAAGGGCGTCCTGAAGCTCGGCCCGAAGCTGCTGGTGGTGTTCTGTGCCGGTACCGCCGGCATCATGCTGGGGGCCATCGTGTCCTTCCAGGTGATGAAGCTGATCCACCCGGAAACCGTGGCCGGCGACACCTGGGCCGGCATGGCGGCGCTGGCCGGCAGCTGGATTGGTGGCGGGGCCAACATGGTGGCGATGCGCGAGGTATTCGGCACCGACGCCACCACCTTCGGCCAGTTCGCCGTGGTGGACGTGGCCTGCGCCAGCCTGTGGATGGCGATCCTGTTGTTCCTGGCCAACCGCGCCCAGCAGATCGATACCCGCAACGGGGCCGACACCCGCGCCATCGATGAGATGAAGGCGCGCATCAGCGCTTATGAGGCCCAGAACTCGCGCATTCCCACGCTGACCGATCTGATGGTGATCGTCGGCGTGGCATTGGGCGGGGTAGGGTTGGCGCATGCGATCGCCGCACCCTTGAGTGGCTGGTTCAAGGCCAACATCAGCTGGGCCAGCCAGTTCAGCCTGGACAGCCAGTTCGTGTGGGTGGTGCTGCTTTCCACCGCGCTCGGCCTGACCCTGAGCTTCACCCGCGCCCGCAAGCTGGAAGCCGCCGGTGCTTCGCGCCTGGGCACTGTATTCCTGTACTTCCTGATCGCCTGCATCGGCATGCAGATGAACCTGCTCTCGCTGCTGGATCGCCCGTGGCTGTTCCTGCTCGGCGTGATCTGGATGCTGACCCACATCCTGGTGCTGTGGGTGGTGGCCAAGCTGCTGCGTGCGCCCTTGTTCTTCTTTGCGATTGGTTCGCAGGGCAACATTGGTGCGGCAGCGTCGGCACCGGTGGTCGCAGCGGCGTTCCACCCCACGCTGGCACCTGTCGGTGTGTTGCTGGGCACCGTGGGTTATGCAACTGGAACTGGCTTGGCGTATGTGACCGGCCTGATCCTGAAGTGGATGGCGGGGGCGTAA
>JAEXNZ010000295.1 GCA_023439425.1 Pseudomonadota bacterium | reverse complement strand
CGCTGGCCCAGCACCCCTCCGAGACTGACGAGCGCCTGATGGTGCGGCTGCTGGCCTTCGCCCTGAACGCGGAAGACCGGCTGGAGTTCGGCCGCGGACTGAGCACCGATGACGAGCCGGACCTGTGGAAGCAGGACTACACCGGCGCGATCGAACGCTGGATCGACCTCGGCCAGCCGGACGAGTCGCGCCTGCGCAAGGCGGCTGGCCGCGCCAGCGCCGTGCAGCTGATCACCTATGGCGGCCGTGCCGCGGATATCTGGTGGGAACGCAACGCCTCGGCACTGAACAAGCTGAAGTCGCTTGAGGTCATGGACCTGCCGGGCGAGTTCGTCGAGCAGTGGGGCGCAAAGATCGAGCGCAGCATGCGCTGGACCGTGCTGATCCAGGATGGCGAAGTACAGCTGATGTCCGACAGCGCCGAACTCAGCGTCATTCCGACCTGGCGCAAGCCCAAGCCGCAGGCGTGAGCAGCCCGGCATGAGTACGATCCGCTGCGATGTACTGGTGATCGGGGCCGGTGCCGCCGGCCTGATGTGTGCGCTGACCGCTGGCCAGCGCGGCCGCATCGTGCAGGTGATCGACCACGCCAACAAAGTCGGCAAGAAGATCCTGATGTCCGGTGGTGGCCGCTGCAACTTCACCAACACCGGCACCACGCCGGCCAACTTCCTGTCGGCCAACCCGCATTTCTGCAAGTCCGCCCTCGCCCGTTACACGCCCTGGGACTTCATCGGCCTGGTCGAGCGGCACGGCATTGCGTATCACGAAAAAGAACTGGGCCAGCTGTTCTGCGACATCTCGTCCAAGCAGATCGTGCGCATGCTGGTCGACGAATGCCAGGCCGCGGGCGTGCAGATCCGTACCGATTGTGCGGTAACCCGGGTCGAGCGCGGCGCGGACGGCTTCCACGTGCATACCGCGCAGGGTCATTTCCATGCCGCCTCGCTGGTGGTGGCAACGGGTGGCTTGTCCATTCCCAGCCTGGGGGCGACCGGCTTTGGCTACGAACTGGCCCGCCAGTTCGGCCACGAGGTGCTGCCGACCCGCGCCGGGCTGGTGCCGCTGACCCTGAGCGGCAAGCACCAGGAGCGCTTTGCCGACCTCAGCGGGGTGGCGCTGCCGGTAGCGGCGCGCTGCAATGACATGGAATTCCGCAATTCGCTGCTGATCACCCACCGCGGCATCAGCGGCCCGGCCATCCTGCAGATCTCGTCGTACTGGCAGCCCGGCGATGACCTGCGGCTGGACCTGCTGCCAGGCCAGGATGCCGAGGAATGGCTGCGCAGCATGAAGCGCGAGCGCGGGTCGGCCGAGCTGCGCACGGTCCTGTCGGACATCCTGCCGCGCCGGCTGGCCCTGCGCCTGTGCGAGCACTGGCTGCCGGACCGCCCGGTGAAGCAGATCGACGAGCGTGAACTGCGTCAGGCCGCTTCCCTCCTGCAGGACTTCCCGCTGGTGGCCAGCGGCACGGAGGGGTACCGTACGGCCGAGGTGACCCTGGGGGGCGTGGACACACGCCGGGTCTCCTCCAGCACGTTCGAGTCGCAGCTGGCACCGGGCCTGCATTTCGTGGGCGAGGTGCTGGATGTGACCGGCTGGCTGGGCGGTTACAACTTCCAGTGGGCCTGGGCAAGCGGGCGCGCGGCGGGCCTGGTGGTGTAACCGCGCTCACAATCCGCGAACGCCGGTGATGCACCGGCATGGACGTCGCGGCGCGCATCGTGTATCAAGATGGCACTTCGGGGAGTAGTGAATGCAGAACGCAAACGACATCACCGTCCGCCTGCTGATCGTGGACGACAGCGGCGAGAACGCCGAGACCATTGTCAGCACGCTGCGCAACAGCGGCATCGCGGTCCGCCCGGCGCGGCCGCAGAACAACGAGGAGCTGGCGCAGATCATCGGCGGCCAGCCGATCGACCTGGTCCTGGCCGCCCCGGCGCAGAGCATTCCGCTGCTGCAGGTGACCCAGCAGATCGCGGCCAGCGGCAAGGACATCCCGATGATCCTGCTGGCCGAAGCGGTCAATGAAAGCGAATGGGTCGAGGCCAGCGCCAATGGGTTCCGCGCGGTGACCCTGCGCCACCGCCCCGAGCACCTGCTGGCAGTGGTACGCAACGAATGGACCGACCTGCACGCCCGCCGCGGGCTGCGCCGGATCGAGGCGCAGATGCGCGAGACCGAGCGCCGCTGCGACGCGCTGATCTCCTCGTCGCGCGACCCCATCGCCTATGTCCACGAAGGCATGCACATCCGCGCCAACGAAGCCTACCTGGAGATGTTCGGCTACGAATCGTTCGAGGACGTGGAAGGCATCTCGCTGCTGGACATGGTGGCCCCGCAGCACGTGGACGGTTTCAAGCAGTTGCTGAAATCTCTGAGCAAGGGCGAAGCGCCGCCGCCGCAGTACCAGGTGGACGCGCGCAACCAGGATGGCGCGATCTTCGCCGCGACCATGGAATTCACCCCGGCCACCTATGAAGGTGAGTCCTGCCTGCAGGTGGTGTTCCGCCGCCGCATGGAACTGGACACCGAGCTGGCCCGCGAAGTCGAGGACCTGCGCCAGCGTGACCAGGTCACCGGTCTGCTGAATCGCCCGACCTTCATGGTGCACGTGGAAAATGCAGTGGCCCAGGCCGGCCGCAGCGAAGGCCGCTTCGGCCTGCTTCTGGTCGAGCCGGACCACTACGCGCGACTGCTGCCGGACATCGGCCTGGATTCGGCCGATGCACTGATTGCCGCGCTGGGCCGGGTGCTGGCCGACGCGGTGGGCGACAAGGCCCAGGTGGCCCGCTTTGGCGAGCACAGCTTCGCGGTGTTGATGGAAGGTGCCTACGCCGAAACCGAGGCCCTGGCCGACCGCATCCGCGAGGCCTTTGCCGCACAGGTGTTCAGCATCGGCGACCGTTCGGCGACAGTGACGGTGAGCATCGGTGGCGTGCAGGTGGGCGAAAAGATCGCCAGCATCGGCCAGGTGCTGGCCCGTGCAACCGAATGCCAGCAGGCGGCATCGGAGCTGGGCAATACCAGCCGCATCTTCGATCCGGCCGCGGTGGACCGCGTGGAAGAAGAGCGCGTGCAGCGCTGGGTGGCCCGGATCAAGGAAGCGCTGGCAGGCGAAGGCTTCCAGCTGCATTACCAGCCGGTGCTGAACCTGCAGGGCGAGCCGCTGGAGCTGTACGAAGCCTACCTGCGCCTGGACAACAATGGCGAGCTGCTGAGCCCGACGGCCTTCCTGGGCATTGCCGAGGAACATGGCCTGCTGGCGGACATCAACCGCTGGGTGGTGGCGCATGCGATCAGCGTGCTGGGCGAACGCGCACGTGCGGGCCATGCCACGCACATGATGGTGAAGATCACCCCGGAATCGTTCAATGACCCGCTGATGGTGGCGACGCTGCGTCGCGAGTTGGCCGCGCACAATGTGCCGGGCGAACGCCTGTGGCTGCATGCGCCGGAAGCCAAGGTGTTCACCCACCTGCGCAACGCGCAGCAGTTCCTGGCCGACGTGGCTCCGCTGGGCATCCGCATCGGTCTGGAGCAGTTCGGCTCGGGTCTGGATTCGTTCCAGCTGCTGGCCCACTTCCAGCCGCAGTTCCTCAAGCTGGACCGCGACTTCACCAGCGATTTCGCGCGCACCCGCGAGCATGCGGACAAGATCAGCGAGATCACCGCACGCGCGCAGGAAGCGAACATCCGCACGCTGGCCGAGTTCGTGGCCGATGCCAACTCGATGAGCCTGCTGTTCAGTGCCGGCGTGGATTACGTGCAGGGTGAGTTCGTGGGGCCTGCGGGGCCGGTTATGAACTTTGATTTTGCGTGAGGCTCTGCGCTTGCTGATGCGTTTGCGCGAGCGGCGGCGTTTCGGTTGTTACGTGCTGGGGAGGCCTACGGGCAGCCCCGCTCCGGGACACGCCGCAAGTACGTCCATGTAGGCTACTCCACGGCATCCATGCCGTGGAGTGTCCCTCCGGGGGCTACCCGTAGGCCTCCCCTCATGCATCGCGCGATGCGGTGCGAACGGCAACAGCAACGGCAACGGCCGTTTCGACTTGTCCCGCGTAGTGACACGCCATTCGTGTCAGCGATAGCGCGTCCGGAGGCCGTCGCCGTTGATTTTGATCTTGATCTTCCGATGGCCACCGATGATCTGTCGGGGGCCGGTCGGGGTGGGT
>JAEXNZ010000283.1 GCA_023439425.1 Pseudomonadota bacterium | reverse complement strand
CGCCATGCGTGTCCAACGCGGACCAACACCGGGCGACGGTTACACCTTGCTCAAATCCCGCACCGCGCCCTTGTCGGCACTGGTCGCCAACAACGCATACGCCTTCAACGCGCCGGTCACTTTGCGTGGCCGCGCCTCACGCGGCTTCCACCCCAACGCATCCTGCTCGGCACGGCGCGCATCCAACGTCGCCGCATCCACCAGCAGATCAATCCGCCGCGCCGGAATATCAATGCGGATGCGGTCACCATCGCGCACCAGCCCGATTGCACCGCCCGCGGCGGCCTCCGGCGAGGCATGCCCGATCGACAGCCCGGACGTGCCGCCCGAGAACCGACCATCGGTCAGCAGCGCACACGCCTTCCCGAGCCCCTTCGACTTCAGGTAGCTGGTTGGGTACAGCATTTCCTGCATGCCCGGCCCGCCGCGCGGCCCTTCGTAGCGGATCACCACCACGTCGCCGGCCACCACCTCGTCGGCCAGAATGCCCTGCACGGCGGCATCCTGGCTCTCGAACACGCGGGCATTGCCCTCGAATACATGGATGGATTCGTCCACGCCAGCGGTTTTCACCACGCAGCCGTCTTCGGCCAGATTGCCACGCAGTACCGCCAGCCCGCCTTCGGCCGAGTACGCATGCGCGACGTCGCGGATGCAGCCGTCCACACGGTCCAGATCCAGCGAGGGCCAGCGGGTGGACTGGCTGAAAGCCACCTGGGTAGGAATTCCGGCCGGGCCGGCACTGAAGAATTCATGCACTCGCGTATCGTCGGTGGCGGTCACGTCCCAACGCGCAATCGCGTCCGCCAAGGTGCGGCTGTGCACCGTGGGCACCTGGTCGTGCAGCAGCCCGCCGCGTGCCAGCGCGCCCAGAATGGCGAACACGCCGCCGGCGCGGTGCACGTCTTCCATGTGGTACTTCGGCGTGTTCGGGGCCACCTTGCACAACTGCGGCACGCGGCGCGACAGCGCATCGATGGCGTGCAGGTCGAAATCCACCTCAGCTTCCTGCGCGGCGGCCAGCAGATGCAGAATGGTGTTGGTGGACCCGCCCATGGCGATATCCAGGGTCATCGCGTTTTCGAACGCCGCGCGGGTGGCAATACCACGCGGCAGCGCGCTCGGATCCTCGCCGCCATACCAGCGGTGACACAGCTCCACCACCAGCCGTCCGGCGCGGCGGAACAGCTGCTCGCGGTCGGCATGCGTGGCCAGGGTGGAACCATTGCCCGGCAGCGACAGCCCCAGGGCTTCGGTCAGGCAGTTCATCGAGTTGGCGGTGAACATGCCCGAGCACGAGCCACAGGTCGGGCAGGCGCTGCGTTCGTATTCGGCTACCTTCTCGTCCGGCGCGCTGGCGTCGGCGGCGATCACCATCGCGTCCACCAGGTCCAGCTTGTGCTCGGCGAGGCGGGTTTTGCCGGCCTCCATCGGCCCGCCGGACACGAACACCACCGGAATATTCAGGCGCAGCGCGGCCATCAGCATGCCCGGGGTGATCTTGTCGCAGTTGGAAATGCACACCAGCGCGTCGGCACAGTGCGCGTTGACCATGTACTCGACCGAGTCGGCGATGATCTCGCGGCTGGGCAGTGAATACAGCATGCCGTCGTGGCCCATGGCGATGCCGTCATCCACCGCGATGGTGTTGAATTCCTTGGCCACGCCGCCGACCTGCTCGATCTCGCGCGCCACCAGCTGGCCCAGGTCCTTGAGGTGCACGTGGCCGGGCACGAACTGGGTGAACGAGTTGGCGATGGCGATGATCGGCTTGTGGAAGTCAGCGTCGGGCATGCCGGTGGCGCGCCACAGGGCGCGGGCCCCGGCCATGTTGCGGCCGGCGGTGGAGGTGCGGGAGCGGTATTCAGGCATGGGGCTGGCAGCGATCTGGCGGGCCGTACGGCGGGGGTTTTTCCCGATTCTGCCCAAAAAAAAGGGTTGCGTTTGCAACTGCCGGCCCCGCGATTCCTGAAATGCCGTTCACTTTCCGCGCTTTGCCGATTTTGGTTGCAGCCGCTGATAAGGCATCATTGGGGGGTTAACCGAAAAGGGGGGCATGACGCCATGAAACGTTCCAGGACCACCGCGCTGCTGCTGATGAGCGCCGCACCGCTGCTGTTCACCGCCTGCTCCAAGGATGAAGGCGTGCAGGTGCAGGAAGGGCTGTACACCTCGGTGCAGGCCTGCTCCGACGCCACCGGCGACCCGTCGGCGTGCCGTACGGCCTTTGCTGAAGCGCAGAAGCAGTCGGCCGATGCGGCCCCCAAGTACGCTTCGCGTGCCGAATGCGAAGCCGAGTACAACGCAGAACAGTGCGTGGAACAGAAGACCAGCACCGGCCATTCGTTCATCGGGCCGATGATGATGGGCTTCTTCATGTCGCAGATGCTCAACAACCGTGGTGCCGGCCTGGCGCAGGCCCCGGCGGCCAGCCCTGCCTACCAGGACAAGGCCAAGGGCTGGGCGCGTCCGGCTCCGGGCGGTACCGGTGGCCTGAACACCGCCAGCGGCATCGGCGCGGGCAAGGCGGGCCTGGCCCCGGTCACCAGCACCCCGAACCGCGCCGTGACCGCCAGCCGTGGCGGCTTTGGCAGCACCAGCAGCAGCCGCAGCAGCTTCGGCGGCTGATCGATGCAGCGCGTGCGAATCGCCGAGCGCAGCCAGTGGCGCGCTCGGGCCGAGGAATCCGGTTTTCGCTTCCACACCATTGATGGCCTGCCGTACTGGGATGAAACCGCGTACTACGCGTTCACCCTGCGCCAGATCGAACAGGACATCGAAGACCCCAGCGCCGAGCTGCACGCGATGGCGCTGGACCTGGTCGATGAGGTGGTGCGCAGCGAGCAGCTGATGGACCAGCTGGCCATTCCGCCAGCGTTCCGCGACTGGATCGCCGGCAGCTGGCAGCGTCGCGAGCCGCATCTGTACGGGCGGCTGGACTTCGCCTATGACGGTTCCGGCCCGGCCAAGCTCTATGAGCTCAATTACGACACGCCAACCTCGCTGTTCGAGGCGTCGTTCTTCCAGTGGCAATGGCTGGAAGACCAGCGCAACCAGGTCCGCCTGCCGGCCCATGCCGACCAGTTCAATGCCATCCATGAGGCGCTCGTGGAGCGCTTCGGTGAGCTGTCCGCGCAGCTGCCGCCGCCGCTGTATTTCAGCGCCGTAGGCAGTTCCGAGGAAGACCAGGGCACCGTTTCCTATCTGCGTGACTGCGCAGCGCAGGCCGGGCTGCGTGGCGAGGCGATTTCGATTGAAGACATCGGCCTGTCGGAAGATGGCCGTTTCACTGCGCTGGATGACACCGTCATCGGCAGTCTGTTCAAGCTTTACCCGCTGGAAGACCTGATGAACGAATCGTTCGGGCAGGCGCTGCCGGCTTCGGGCGTGCAACTGCTGGAACCGGCGTGGAAGGCGGTGCTGAGCAACAAGGGCGTGCTGCCGCTGTTGTGGCAGCGCCATCGCGGTCATCCGAACCTGCTGGAAGCGCACTTCGACGACGGCAGCGCGCTGCCCGCCGGCTGGGTGCGCAAGCCGCTGTTCTCGCGTGAGGGGGCCAACATCGCCCTGCATCTGGCCGATGGCAGCTGGCAGGAGAGCGAAGGCCCGTACACCGGCCCGGCGATCCGTCAGGCCGCGCACCCGCTGACCGCATTTGATGGCGGCTACCCGCTGATCGGCAGCTGGGTCGTGGGCGACCATGCCTGCGGCATGGGCATCCGCGAAGACAACAGCCGGATCACCCGCGACAGCGCCCGCTTCGTGCCACACGCGATCATCGACGAAGCCCCCACCCGCATTTTCGTCTGACATGGCCGTGCGCCGGAATCGCTCATTGCGTCCGGCCCCGGTGGCCGGGCGACACCTGGACGACGGCCACCGGCTGACCCGCTACGCCGACCGCGTGGCGGTGCGCTGCCACCGCTGCGATGCGCCCGGCTGGGTGCTGGCGGACTGGCGTCCGTATCAATGGACGGCGCGCTTCCGCTGCGGCAGCTGCAGTGTCGTGCTGGACAGCGCGTCCGGCGATTGGGCAGGACGGGTGCATTACAGCGGCCGTCGCCCGTGTGGCTACTGTGGCCATCAGTGGGTGTGTGCGTGTCTGGTGGGCAAGCCGGGTCAGCCTGCACCCACTGCGGTGGCGGGGCTGTGCCCGCAGTGCGGGCGTAGCAGCGAGGTCAGCGTCAGCGGCCAGCGCGTACGCGACGGCGAGGCCAACGATCCGCATTTCGGCCTGCCGCTGCTGCTGGTGGAACCTACCCGTGCCGGGGTGCTGTGGGCGTACAACGCCGCGCATCTGCAGGCGCTGCACGAGTACGTGGTCTCGCCGCTGCGCGAGCGCGCCGGGGTCAGCAACGGCTCGATGTTCTCGCGCCTGCCCGGGTGGATGAAGCTGGGACGGAATCGGGCGATGATGCGGAAGGCCATTGAGCGCCTGCTTGTAAAAGCCCGTCACGACCAACGGTCGTGACCTACCGGCGCCACGATCGTAGAGCCACGCCCTGCGTGGCTGCGCGGTGTCGGACAGGGTTGAAGCCCCGCAGGGCGCGGG
>JAEXNZ010000260.1 GCA_023439425.1 Pseudomonadota bacterium | reverse complement strand
CCGGAATCGGATCAGCATCGTCCGCATCACGGCCGCGGCGGTGCTTGCCACGCAGGTCGTTCTCGATCTGGTAGTTGCGGCGCTGCAGCCACGCATCACGGGTCAGCGCGTACTCGTCCACCGCGCTGTCGCGGATGTCATCCAATGCCATCAGCTGCGCACGCATGTCGACCAGCTGCAGGCCCTGCAGCGGAATGCGCACCTTGTCTTCCTCGATGGTGCGGATCGGCGACAGCGGAATGTCGCCGGCCAGGCCGAACACGTCGCGCACGGTACGTGGGCCGAAGAACGGCAGTTCCACGTAACGCGAGTTCCGCCAGCCCCACGCGCCCAGGGTCTGGCCGAAGTCCTCGCTGCGGCGCGGAACGCCACCGGCGCTGGCCGGATCAAACAGGCCGCCAATGCCGATGGTCGAGTTGATCAGGAACCGGCCCAGGCTGTCCCAGGCGTCGCCGGGGCGGCCCTGCAGCAACTGGTTGGTGATGGTCACCGGGGCGCGCAGGTTGCTGAAGAAGTTGGTCACGCCGGTGCGGGCAAAGCGCGGCACCACCTTGGTGTAGGCGGTGGCCAGCGGACGCGCCACGGCGCGGTCGACCACGTCGTTGAACGCGTGCACGCGACGGTTGAAGCCTTCCCACGGATCGTAGGAGGGCTGTGCGTCGCTGCTGCCATCGGCACTGGGAGCGGGGCCACCGTACAGCGCGGCGAAGTCATCTTCAGCGGCGGTCGGGGCCTCGCCGGTCGCTGCGGTGGCGGGGTCAGCGGGCGCAGGTGCTGCAGCATCGGCCACGGGCACGCCGTCGGCATCGCTTGTGGCCTGGGGCGCTGCGGGGACGTCTTCGACGGCCGGTGCGGCCGGCGTGGAATCCACCGCCACGCTGGCGGGCGCGCTGTCACGCGCGGGCTTGGCCGCGCAGGCGCTGAGCAGCGCCACCAGCAGCAGAAGGGATAGGGTGCGTACGACGTTCATGTCAGCTCGCGGCAGTAAGGGCATTGAAATCAAGGGAAGCGTCCAGCCGGTAGGCGGCGCTCAGTTCGGTGAAACCCGGCGGCGTACCTTGCAGGTCCAGCGTACGCCCGGCGGCGCGCGCGCGCGCGGCCAGCTCGGCCAGCAGCGCCAGGCCGGCGCTGTCCACGGCGGTGACAGCACCCAGGTCCAGCACGGTCAGCTGGACCGGCAGCGCCTGCAGTTGCGGCCACAGCGCCACCACCGCGCCACGGTCAAGCGCGCCGTTCAGGCGCGCCCGCGACCCGTCCAGCTGCAGGGCCGCGTTACTTGCCATTGCCAGCCGGTCCGGCCTGCGTGGTGCCGGCGCGCAGGTCGGCGGCGACCTGCTTGATGCCCTTCTGGCGCAGCGGAGCATCGAATTGGGTGCGGAAGGTCTGCACGTAGGAAATGCCTTCGATGTTGACGTCGAAGATCTTCCATTGGCCGCCTTCCTGGCGCATCAGGTACACCACCGGAGTGGTCTCAGCACCGCTGCGTACCAGTTCAGTGGCCACGCTCATGCCACGGTTGCCAGGCAGCGGCGACTCACCCTTGGCACGGAAGCTGGGCTTGCCCTGGATGCCGAGCAAGGCCGAACCATAGCGCTGCATCAGGTTGTCGGCCATGGCGTCGGCGAACAGCTTGACGTCGGCATCGGAGGCTCCGCGCGCGTGCACGCCCAGCACCAGGCGGGCAGCGTAATCGCGGTCGAAAGTGCGGTCGAGCTCGCTGTTGATGTAGGCGCGCAGGACGTTCGGGTCCTTGGTGAACTCTGCCTTGCGGGTCTGCAGCGTTGTCAGGATTCGCGCGCTGGCGTCCATCACGGTCTTGGTGGCCGCACCTTGCTGGGTCGCGGCGGCACGGGCCGGCGCGGCCTGGGCGAGCGCCAGCGACGGGGTGGTGGCCAACAGGGCGCTGGCCAGCAGCGCGGACATCAGGGTCTTGTTCATTTCTGGGTTTCCGGTTCCGAAGCCGGTGCATCCGCACCGGGTGCTTCCTGGGAGGCAGCGCCCGTGTTGCCGGCACCGCTGAACATGTACTTGCCAACCATCTGGATCAAATCCACGGCCGGCTGGGTGAAGACGATTTCGTCGCCGGGCTTGAGCACGTCCGGGTCGCCGCCCGGCTGCAGTCCGATATAGCTCTCGCCGAGCAAACCGCTGGTGAATATGCCGGCGGAGGTGTCGGCCGGCAGGTCCTTGAACTTGCCGTCCAGCTTCAGGGTGACGATGGAATCGAAGCGGGTCGGGTCAAGGTCGATGTTGGCGACCTGGCCCACCACCACGCCGCCGATCTTCACCGGGGCCTGTTTGCGCAGCTGCCCGATCTGGCTGAAGCGTGCCTTCAGTTCATAGCCATCGCTGCCGAAGCCCCAGCGCTGGTTGGTGGAGGCCACCGCCAGCACGAGCAGCGAGGCCAGCGCCAGCAGCAGGAACGCGCCGACGGAAAATTCGAGTCTGGGACCGCGGATGGCCATGGAAAATCTCACCGTTGTTTGTCAGGTGCCTGGCGGGCCAGGCGAGCATCAAAGGGGGACAGCGGATCAGCGGAACAGCATCGCCGACAGCACGAAGTTGAACATCAGCACCAGCAGCGAGGCATTCACCACCGCGCGGGTGGTGGCCACCGAGGTGCCCTCGATGGTGGGTTCGGCGTGGAAGCCCACGTACGAAGCCACCAGTGCGGCGGTACCGCCGAAGATGGCCGACTTCAGCATTGCCACGCCGAAGTCGTCCCAGAAATCCACGCTGTTGCTCAGTGCCGACCAGAACACACCATTGTCCAGGCCCAGCACGTGCACGGCCTCGAAGTAGCTCGCGCTGATCGCCAGCGAACAGAAGATGCCGGTCAGCAGCGGCACGGTCAGCACCGCCGCCCAGAAGCGCGGTGCCACCGCCTTGGCGATCGGGTCGATCGCCATCAGCTCCAGCGCCTTGATCTGGTCGGTGGCGCGCATCAGCCCCAGTTCGGCGGCGATGGAGCTGCCGGCGCGGCCGATGAACAGCAGCGCGGTCAGCACCGGGGCCAGCTCGCGGTACAGCGACAAGCCGAGCAACGTGGACAGCGCGTCCGCTGCACCGAAGGTGGTCAGCGTGCGGTAGCCCTGCAGGGTCAGCACCAGGCCGACGAAAGCACCGCCGACAGCGATGATCGGCAGCGAGCGTGCGCCGATCTTGTAGATCTCGCGGGTGAGCTCGGCCAGGAAGTCGGCGCTGGGCAGCGAACCGCGCAGCACCGTCAGCGAGAACAGTCCGGCGCGGCCCAGCGAGCGGGTGGCTTCAACAAACGGCATCAGGCCACCTTCGCGCGCGGCGCGGCATCGAACGGAATCGGACCATCGGGCTGGCCATGCAGGAACTGGCGCAGCAGCGGATCGTCACTGGCTTCCAGCGCGGCCGGCGTGCCCTGGAACACCACCCCGCCATTGGCGATGGCGATCACCTGGTCGCAGATCGGCAGGGTTTCATGCACGTGGTGGCTGACGATGATGCTGGTCAGCCCCAGGCTGTGGTTGAGGCGCTGGATCAGGCTCATGATCACGCCGCTGGCGATCGGGTCCAGCCCGGTCAGTGGTTCGTCGTAGATCATCAGCGGCGGGTCCAGCGCCAGTGCGCGGGCCAGCGCGACGCGACGGGCCATGCCGCCGGACAGTTCGCGCGGCCAGGCATCGGCGGCGGCCAGCAGGCCCACCG
>JAEXNZ010000091.1 GCA_023439425.1 Pseudomonadota bacterium | reverse complement strand
CGGCCTTGATTTCCAGAATGGTGATCTTGTCGATCAGCTCGCCAATCGATACCGGGGTCAGGATCGCGTCCACGTCGTTCTCGCTGCAGGATTCAAGGCGGCCATGATACCGCGCGGGGGCTGAAGGCTCCGTCGCCGTCTTTACGTGGAATTTGCGCCGGGGTGGCCGCGCGCGAATGGCTCCGTTATGCCCGCGCTGGCCACACTGGGCGCTTCAACGGCGTGGCCGTTTTCTGGAGTGTTTCAACGTGGCAAAGCAGGCAGCAGGGCGCACGATGCGCCGCATGGGGGCGCTGGTGATCGGCCTGGCAATCAGTGGTTCGGCGCTGGCCGGCGTGGACGGCAACGCGACATTGACCACCGACTATGTCTGGCGCGGCAGCTCGCA
Source organism: Pseudomonadota bacterium (assembly GCA_023439425.1). Classification (GTDB taxonomy): domain Bacteria; phylum Pseudomonadota; class Gammaproteobacteria; order Xanthomonadales; family Xanthomonadaceae; genus Stenotrophomonas. Next base: position 2,845 of record JAEXNZ010000091.1, on the reverse strand, counting down.
GACCATGGAAGACCCAACCGTGCAGGCTGGCGTCAAGCTCAGCAGTGAATCCGGCTGGTACGGTTCGGTCTGGGGTTCGGGTGTGTCCTTCGAGCCCGACGCGGGCGCACGCAGCGAGTTCGACTTCGTGGCGGGCTGGGGCGGTTCGCTCTCGGAAGACTGGGCGCTGGACGTCAATCTGACCCACTACATGTACCCGTCCACCGACCCGGGCGTCGACCTGGACTGGACCGAGCTCAACAGCACCGTGACCTTCAAGGGCAACTACTGGCTGAGCGTGGGCGTGTCCGACGACGCGCTGGCGTCGGATACCACCGGTACCTACGCCCAGCTCGGCGCGCGTTTCCCGATCAACGACCAGTGGCGCATTGAAGGTGCCGTCGGCCAGTACTTCCTGGACAAGGAATACGCCGACGATTATCTGCACGGCCAGCTGAGCGTCATCTGGAAGGTGCACGGTCCCTGGGAACTGCGCCTGACCGGGCATGACACCGACAATGCAGGCAAGCGCCTGTTCGGCAGCAACGCCGGTTCACGGGTGGAGTTCGCGATCCAGACCGCGTTCTGAGGGGTCCAACGGGTGCGCCGGGCCTGTGCCCGGCGACCCCGCTCAGCGCTTGCGCAGGCCCCAGGCCAGCAGCGCCATCATTGCCACGGCCGCGCCGGTCAGGCAGACGCCGGTCCAGCCGAAGCGCTGGTACATCTGCGCCGAGACCAGCGAACCCAGCGCGCCGCCGACGAAATACCCGGTGATGTAGCCGGCATTGAGCCGGTTGCGGGCTTCCGGGCGCAGTGCGAACACCACGTTCTGGTTGCTGACGTGCAGCAGCTGCGCGGCCAGGTCGAGCACGATCACACCGATCAGCAGCGCGATCAGCGAGTGCGCGGAGAAACCCAGCGGCAGCCACGACGCCGCCAGCAGGACGAGTGCCACCGTGGTGGCCAGACCCGCCTTGCCACGATCGGAGAGACGCCCGCCAATGCCCGCGGCCAGCGTGCCGGCCGCGCCCACCAGTCCGAACAAGCCGATGGTGGCGTCGCTGTAGTGGTAAGGCTCGGCCGCCAGCAGGAACGCCAACGGCGTCCAGAAGATGGCGAACATCGCAAAGCTCAGCGCGCCCAGCAGCGTGCGCAGGCGGAAAACCGGTTCCTGCGCGAACAAGGTGCCAATCGAGCGCAGCAGCGCGAAGTAGCCCAGCCCGGCATGCTCATGGAAACGGGGCAGGCTGCGATACAGCGCCAGCGTGGTTAGCACCATCGCTCCCGCAGCCATCCAGTAGACCGTGCGCCAGTCGCCCAAGAAGGACAGTGCACCGGCGACCGTGCGGGCCAGCAGAATGCCCAGCAGCAGTCCGCTCATCATCACGCCGACCACGCGGCCGCGCTCTTCTGGCCGGGCCAGGGTAGCGGCGAACGGCACCAGCACCTGCGCCACCACCGAAAACAGGCCGGTCAAGGCGGTGCCGACTACCAGCCACAGGAACTGCTGGCTTAGCGCACTGATCACCAGGCCCGAGGCCGACAGCAGCGACATCACCACGATCAACCGACGGCGCTCGAACATGTCGCCCAGTGGCACCAGCAGGATCACCCCCAGCCCGTAGCTGAGCTGCGCGGCGGTGACCAGCATGCCGGCCCGCGCGAAGCTGATGTCGAGCGACTCGGCGATGGTGTGCAGCAGCGGCTGGGCGTAATAGTTGCTGGCCACCGCCACACCCGTGGCGAAGGCCATCAGCAACACCTGCCAGCGGCTCAGCGGTGCATGCATCTCAACCACGGACGCGCAGGGTCAGTCCCTTCAGGAAGTTGCGCAGCATCTGGTCGCCGCAGGCGCGGTAGTTCTTGTGGTCCGGCTTGCGGAACAGGGCGGAAAGTTCGGGCCCGGACACCGGGAAGCCGGCGCTGTCGAAGATGGCGTGCATGTCCACGTCCTTCAGCTCGAACGCCACCCGCAGCTTCTTCAGCACCAGGTTGTTGGTGATGCGCTTTTCCACCGGACGCAACGGCTGGCTTTCGTCGCGGCCGCGGTAGTGCACGATCAACCCGTCCAGGAAGTGAGCCAGGCTGCGGTCATCGCAGGCAATGAAGCCGGCCTCGTCTTCCTTGCGCAGCCAACCGGCCACATCGGCCGGGTCAACCACGAATGCCGGGTCGGCCAGGGCACAGGTGTTGGCGACCATGGTGTCGCTCAGGTCAAGCATGTAGCGGATGCTGCGCAGTACATCGTTGTTGATCATGGGGGTTCCAGTACCGCCGGCGCGGCTGCGCGGCTGGCCGCCATTTTACCCCGGGCGCGCGCGCGGCCCCGGTCGGGGTGATGACGGGTGTCATCTGGCTGCCATGAAAGTGAAGCACAGTGCCGGCCTCAGGCATCAATTCCAGGTGGAGCAGGCAATGCGCAGGTGGCAGGTTCTGGCGGGTGTGGGCATGGTGTGGCTGGCCGCAACGGCTGCCGCGCAGGCCCCGTATGTGGCAATCGAGCAGCGCGTGGACGCCCAGGCGCTGGCCGAGGTCGGGCTCACCCCCGCCCAGCTGCAGACCCTGAATCGACTGCTGCGTGAGGCCGAGCAGCGGGCTCCGGCCGCGCCGGTCGCCACCGCGGCGGCCCCGGCCTCCGCCCCGGCCGCGGCTCCCATGTTCGCCGGGCTCGACGACGGTCCCATCGAAGCCCACGTCACCGGCACCGTGGACGGCTGGCAGCCCGGCACCGTGTTCAGCCTCGACAACGGCCAGCAGTGGCAGGTGCTCAAAGGCGACATGAAGCTCAAGAAGCCGGTCAGCAACCCCGCCATCGTGGTGGTGCCCGGCATCGCCGGGCGCTGGTTCCTGCAGGTCGACGCAGACC
>JAEXNZ010000074.1 GCA_023439425.1 Pseudomonadota bacterium | reverse complement strand
GTGCATGCTTGCCAGCAGGCGCTGTTCCAGCGACAGCGCGCGCTGCTTTACGTTCTCGGATTGCTGGCGCAGCTGCAGCAGGTTGTAGCAGCGTGCGCGCAGTTCGCGCGGCCGGATCGGCTTGACCAGGAAGTCGATGACGCCGGCTTCCAGGGCGGCCTGGCGAATCGGTTCGTCGCCGACCACGGTGATCAGAATGACCGGAATGTCACGGTGTTTGGGCAGGCGGCGGAAACGGCGGGCAAACTCCAGCCCATCCATTTCCGGCATGCGGTAATCCAGCAGCAGCAGGTCGACGGCATTGGATTCGCACCACGCCAGCGCAGTGAGCGGATCACCGAAATCGTGCACGCTCAGTTCCGGCGCGATGTCTTCGATGACATGGCGCAGCATCGTGCGCGCGGACGTCTGATCGTCAACGATGACAATATTCAAGGCTGCTTCCGTCGTCTGCCGGGACCACATTGGAACAGGCTGGGTAAAGGATACTCCGCCACCTTGCACACCGGGACCTTGCACGCGTCACCTCCGCTCATGATCGCCCCAGTTCATGATCGTGGTCACAGTGTGAAGTTCGCGTCAGCCGACCGCAACCCACCCATGATCCGTGGCCAGAGTGCCTGGGAGTTCATGAGGCCACGCAGAAACCATACTCGCGCGGCCATGTCGGCGAAAGCCCCGGGGGACGGCCCTTTCCGGGCCATCTGAGACGCCGGTCTCAGTTTTCCGGGCGCATGTAGGGGAACAGCAGCACGTCGCGGATCGAGCTGCTGCCGGTCAGCAGCATCACCAGGCGGTCGATGCCGATGCCCAGGCCGCCGGTCGGGGCCATACCGTACTCCAGCGCACGGATGTAATCGGCGTCGTAGTGCATGGCCTCGTCGTCGCCGCCTTCCTTCGCCGCCACCTGCGCCTGGAAGCGCGCCGCCTGGTCTTCCGGGTCGTTCAGCTCGGAGAACCCGTTGGCCAGTTCCTTGCCGTTGATGAACAGCTCGAAGCGGTCGGTGTAGCCCGGGTCGTTGTCGTTGGCGCGGGCCAGCGGCGAGACCTCGACCGGATGGTCGGTGATGAAGGTCGGCTGGATCAGGGTGTGTTCCACCGTGGCCTCGAAGATCTCCAGCAGCAGCTTGCCCCAGCCGTAGGACGGCTTGACCCGGATCTTCAGGCGTTCACAGTGGCGCAGCAGGGCCTCGCGGTCGGTGCAGTCGGCCGCGCTGATTTCCGGGTTGTGGTGGCGCACGGCCTCGTCCATGCGCCAGCGGCGGATCGCCGGGCCCAGGTCGATCTTCGCGCCGTCCCATTCCACCTCGGTGGTGCCGAGCACGCTGCGGGCGACGTCACGAATGACGTTTTCGGTCAGGTCCATGATCTCGTTGTACGTGGCGTAGGCCTCGTACAGCTCCATCATGGTGAACTCCGGGTTGTGCCGGGTGCTGACGCCTTCGTTACGGAAGTTGCGATTGATCTCGTACACCCGCTCCAGGCCGCCCACGGTCAGGCGCTTGAGGTACAGCTCCGGAGCCACGCGCAGGTACAGATCCAGGTCCAGCGCGTTGTGATGGGTAGTGAACGGCTTGGCCGTGGCACCGCCGGGGATGTAATGCATCATCGGCGTTTCCACTTCCAGGAAGTCGCGGCTGTCCAGCCACGCACGCATCGCTCGGATGATGCGCGAGCGCTTGATGAACACCTCGCGCGATTCCGGGGTGACGATCAGGTCGACGTAGCGCTGGCGGTAGCGCTGCTCCACATCGGCCAGACCGTGCCACTTGTCCGGCAGTGGACGCAGCGACTTGGTCAGCAGGCGGATGCTGGTCGCCTTGACCGACAGTTCGCCGGTCTTGGTCCGGGTCAGCCCGCCTTCCACGGCGATGATGTCGCCTACATCCCAGCCCTTGAAGGCGGCATACACGTCGCCCAGCGCGTTGCCCTGCAGGAACAACTGGATGCGACCGGATTCGTCCTGGATCTGGGCGAAACTGGCCTTGCCCATCACCCGCTTGGCCATCAGGCGGCCGGCCATCTTCACCTGGCGGCCGTTGGCCTCCAGGGTTTCGGCGGTCCACTGCTCGGCATCGGCGTACTCGGCCTGCAGGCTGCCAGCGAAGTCTTCACGGCGGAAGTCGTTCGGGTAGGCAATGCCCTGCCCGCGCAGCGCGGTCAGTTTCGCGCGGCGCTCGGCGATGAGGCTGTTCTCGTCGACGGGGGTCTGCGGCGCGGGGGTCTGATCGTTCATGGCGTGGTCGCTGGTCTTGTGCGGGGGATACAAAGGGAGGGAATTACGCGTCGAGGCGCTTGGAGCCGACTTCCAGGCCGGACTTCAGGCTGGCTTCGACGAATTCGTCGAGGTCGCCATCGAGCACCTTCTGCGTATCGGAACGCTCGATGCCGGTGCGCAGGTCCTTGATACGGCTCTGGTCGAGCACGTAGTTGCGGATCTGGCTGCCCCAGCCGATGTCGGACTTGGTGGCTTCCACCGCATCCTTTTCGGCGTTGCGCTTCTGGATTTCCAGCTCGTACAGCTTGGCGGCCAGCATCTTCATCGCGTTGTCGCGGTTCTGGTGCTGGCTGCGGCCGGTCTGGCAGGCCACCACGATGCCGCTGGGCACGTGGGTGATTCGCACCGCCGACTCGGTCTTGTTGACGTGCTGACCACCGGCACCGGAGGAACGGTACACGTCGGTGCGCAGGTCGGCCGGGTTGATGGTGATGTCGATGTTGTCGTCGATTTCCGGCGACACGAACACCGAGGTAAAGCTGGTGTGGCGGCGGTTGTCGGAGTCGAACGGCGACTTGCGCACCAGGCGGTGCACGCCGGTTTCGGTCTTCAGCCAGCCATAGGCATAGTCGCCTTCCACGCGAAGCGTGGCCGACTTGATGCCTGCGACGTCACCGCCGGAGACTTCCATCAGCTCGGTCTTCCAGCCGCGCGATTCGCACCAGCGCAGGTACATGCGCAACAGGATTTCGGCCCAGTCCTGGGCTTCGGTGCCGCCGGCACCGGCCTGGATGTCGACGAAGGCGGCCGCACTGTCCATCTCGCCGGAGAACATGCGCTGGAATTCCAGCTGTTCCACGTGCTTCTGGTACTTGTCCAGGTCGGCAACCACGGCCAGCGCGGTGTCCTCGTCCTGCTCGCTTTCCGCCAGTTCCAGCAGTTCGGTGCTTTCGGTCAACCCGTCCAGGATGGTGGCGATGCCGCCCACCGTCTTGTCCAGCAGGGAGCGTTCCTTGCCCAGGTTCTGGGCATACTCCGGGTTGTTCCAGATGTCGGGGTTTTCCAGTTCCCGGGTTACTTCTTCCAGACGCTCTTTCTTGGCGTCGTAGTCAAAGATACCCCCTGAGCGAGACCACGCGATCGGTCAGATCGGTGATTCGCTGGCGCACGGGATTGAGCTCGATCATATCGGCAGTCATGAAGGCTTGGGCAAGACCGCCGATTATAGCGCCAGCGGCCCCGTTCATGTTGGGATCGGCCGGTGCTGTCACCTCACCTCGAATTCGCCCACCAGCACCGTCTCACTGTCGTCCTTGAGCCGCATCGTCACGTACTGGTCCTGCTGCCCCTTGGCACCCCACTTCGTGGTCAGCCGCAGCATCAGCGTGGTCGCCCCGGTCACCAGCTGCTCGCGGCTGCCGAAATAGTTGGCTTCCACCTTGTAAACACCGGGCTTGGCCTGGCGCAGCGAGAACTGCTCCGGCCCATAGCCCCCGGTGAAGTCACGCGACATCTGCCCGCCCGGGTAGGTCAGGCGGTTGCCGTAATAGGCGCGCTCGCCATTCGGATCGGTCACCCACAGGTCCATGTCGCTGTTGTCGCTGTCCCAGCCCAGTACCACCCGCAGGTCCAGCGGCATGGCCCGGCGCAGGCGCGGGTCGACCTTGTCGAGATTCACTTTGCTGCGGCTGGCCAGCGTGTTCAGTTCATCCAGCGCGATCAGCGAAATGCCGTCGAAGCGGGCGTCCCATGGGCGGATCACCACCTCGTTGAGCGCATCCACCGCGGCCTGCGCCTGCCCGGCCGCTTCCAGCGCCAGGCCGAGGTCGCGGAAGCTCTGCGGCTCCTCCTCGCCCATCGCCAGCACCTGACGGAACACAGGCACGGCCAGTTCCGGGGCCTTGGCCTGCATCAGCCGGTAGCCCAGCACGCGCAGCACGTGGCGGTTTTCCAGCTGCATTTCGGCCAGATTGGACAGCACCCGGATGGCCAGCTCACGCTGACCACGCTCCAGCAGGATGTCGGCCACGTCCAGGTAGAACGCACTGCTGTTGGCGTGTTCGTCGCGCTCCTTCAGGTACAGGGCGTAGACCTGCACGGGTGCGGCGGCGCGCAGCTGGCGCGCATACCGTGAGTCGGGCTGCCAGGCCCCGAGGGTGATCCGCAGCTGGCCACCATTGGCCGGCGCGTCCGCTGCGGCAGGCGCGTAGGCTTCCTCCTGGATACGGCTGCTGGTCACGCTGATGGCATCCAGTGCCTGGTTGTCGCTGGCGTTCGAGGCAGCCAGCGTCATCGCGGGTGCAGCCGGTGCCGGCGGCGGCGCAGCACGCGCCTCGCGCGCGGCCTCCCCCCGCCCCGCTGACCGCTGCTTGCTGCGCGGGTCCGGTTCCTGCGGACGCGGTCCTTTGGGCCAACTGCGGTTCCACCACTGCTCACGTTCGGCGAACTGGCGTGCGATGGCGTCCAGCCGTTGGCGACGCAGCTCGGCTTCGTCGCTGATCTGCAGTGCGTGGCGCCTGTCGTATTCGGCCTGCAGCGGAGCCGGCGGACGGATGCCGTAACGCAGGTAGTCCTCCAGTGTTTCCAGCACCAGCAGCGAGGTGTCCGCGCTGACAAGGCCAAACTTCAGCGCAAACGCCTGGGTCGTCGACATCGGCACAGTACGATCGCTGTGCATGCGTTGCAGCTTCTGCGAAGCCCACGCGTGTGCGGCCATCCCGCCATCAGCATCGGGCAGGCCGTTCATTGCCATCGTCTGTTCGGTGATGGCACCGTCCGCATCGGGCAGACGCAGGCGCAGCGATGCCGGCTGAGCAGTGATGCGACCCGTCACCCGCACCCAGCCCTGCCCTGCCTGCGTGTCGTCCAGCAGCAGATCGGAGAGGCCTTGACCCTGCGGTTCGATACGGGCGGGAGTCTCCCGCAGCAGGCGTTCGGCGACCGAGGCCACGTCATCCACGCCGCTGAGAACCAGCACCTGACCGCCACTGCCTTCCACCCAGTAGCGCAGGCGGGCCGCATCGGTACGGGCACCGGCCCCGCTCAGCGCATACAGCGGTTGTCCCGGCTGCAGCTCGGGGCGGTTGCGGGTGCCGAAGTTGCCGATGCCATCGCTGACCAGCAGAGTTTCATCGACCCCAGGGCTGGCCGCCCAGTCGTTGAGCGCGCTGCCGCCGTCATACACCATTGTTTCCAGCTCGCGACGCAGCGCGCTCCAGTTGCCGCCCTGCACGCTGAAGCGACGCGTCGGTTCGGCGCGATCCCGCAGTACGGTCAACTGCACCTGGGCCTGGCCCACGGCCTGGAAGTAGCGGTCCAGCACCGCCAGTTCGGCCGCGGTATCGCGCTGGCGGCCGGAACCCGAGGCATCCCAGACCAGCCCGATCCGGCGTGGCAACGCACGCAGCCGGGGCTGGCCCGTCACCGGTACCTGCAGCATGAAGTAGCGTTCGCCGTTGAACAGCCCCTGCACACCGCTGATGCCACGCGGCAACGGCAGGGTCCAGCCCAGCTGCCCCGGCAGTTGGTCACCGGGCCCCTGCCAGCGCGCCCGCCAGGTGGCACCGGCCAGGGTGAGTTCCAGCGGAGAGGTACCGCGCTTGACCGGAACGCCTGTACCGACGGCGTCCAGCTGCACCTGCACCTGCTGCGCGCCCTGCGCGAACTGCATCGGCAGGTTCCAGCGCAGCCCCTTGGCATCCAGCGGCAGCGTCTCACGCACGGTCAGGGCGACCCGGCGTGTGCCGTGCGCCGGTATCGGGTAGATGCGCAGCCGGAACTGGTTGCCGGCGGTCTGCTCCAGCAGACCCGGGTCCACGCCGCGTCGTTCGATGGCCTCGAACACCTGTCGGCCCTGATCCTTGGGCACCGGCACCGCGTCACGCAGTACCCCGTCAATATCCAGCGCGAAGGCGGTCACCTGCTGGCCGTCGGCCAGCGGAAACTCCAGGTTGCCTTCCAGCACACGGTTGTTGGAATTCCGGAACAGCAGCTCGATCCGGGTTTCGCCCAGTCCGGCGGCGACCCGGCTGTGCAGCTGTGCGTGTTCCAGCTGCACCTCACGCTCGGCTCCGGCCACCGTCAGCAGGCCCTGCCCAGCCGCCTGCGCGGCCGCCCCCTGCCCTACGGCAACGCCAACCCACACCGCGATTCCCCACCCCAACCTGCGCAGCACGCTGTCCATGTGACGCTCCTGATGACGAAGACGGAACCTTCAACGCATCACCGGGGCAAACGGGGTTGAAGCCACTGCACATGGACAGGAAGGTCGCCTTGCGCCACGCTGACAGCCCCACGGACCGTATCCCACAAGGAAGATCGCATGCGCCTGCCCCTGGCCTGCCTGCTGCTTGCCGCACTGTTACCC
>JAEXNZ010000022.1 GCA_023439425.1 Pseudomonadota bacterium | reverse complement strand
GGTCGGGAGTGGACCCTGCACCGTAAGCATTCAATCACGCAGCGCCAGAGTCACCTGCGTCATGTGCCGGCTTCGCGCCCGCCCCCAGCGCATACCAGTCAATCCGGCGGGTGATCCACATGGCGGCCGCCAGCACACCGAACAACAGCAGCGAGCCCATCAGCAGCGCATTGTTCTCCGACACCAGCAGGCCGTACAGCGCGCCGTACAACACCGTCAGCATTGCCGCGAACCCCAGACCGCGCAGACGGCTGCGCAGCACGCCGGTCAGGTACACCGCCTGCAGCCCGATACAGGCCGTTGCCGACACCGCGTACGCCACCCAGAACGGAATGTGCTCGGACAGGCTCAGCAGCAGCAGGAAGAAGATCGCCAGCGCCAGACCCACCATCAGGTACTGCAGCGGGTGGATGCGCAGATCCTTGATCAGCTCGAACAGGATGAAGCCGACAAAGGTGAGCAGGATGAAGAGAATGCCGTACTTGCTGGCGCGATCGGCCTGGGTGTAGATGTCCACCGGATTGACCAGCTCGACGCTGACGGTTTCCGGTTCGTTGTCGCCACTGCCACGCAGCTGGCGCTGCGCCTGCGAGGCCAGTGACGACACCGACCATTGCGCATTGAAGCCCTGTGCATCCACCGTACGCTGGTTGGGCAGGAAGCTGCCGCCAAACGAAGGGTGCGGCCAGGTCGACTGCACCGCGATGCGGCTGTCGTCGCCCACCGGCACCACCGCCAGCGAGCGGGTGCCATCCAGCACCAGATCCAGATCCACCGTGCTGGCTGCCAGCACACCGCCGGCGTTGTCGCTGAAGCCACGCACCGGCACGTGCAGGCCCTTGCCCATGCCGGTGACATCGCCCAGCCCCGGCTGCAGGCTCAGCGCCTCGCCATCCACCACCAGCTTCGGTGAACCCACCAACCCGCGCACATCGGCAATGCCGACCACCAGGTAGGGCTGCCCATACACGCGGCCTTCGCGCACCGGGTAGTCGTCCTGGCTGAAGGCGGCACGCACCTTGGCCTTCCAGCTGTACACCGGCACCCGGAACAGGCCAATGCGGCGTTCGTCCGGCTGCATGCTGCCCTCCACCACCAGGTTGGACGGCATCTGCAGCCAGTAGCTTTCTTCCACCTGGGTTTCCGTCTTCTTCACCCCGGCTGCGTCCACGGTTTCCACCTGGCGGCTTTCCCGCCACGGCACCACCCGGATCGGCCCGGTCAGGGTCTGCGCACCGGCCCGGCTCTGCGCCACGCGCAGGTAGGCCTCGTCGCGATAGGCTTCGCGCTCGCTGATCACGCCCCGGATCATCATCAAGGGAATCAACAGCAGCAGGATCAGTCCGCCCACAATGGCGAACCGCAACAACATGTGCAGAGACTTCATCACCCGTCCTCGGTTTGGGAGGGTGCCAGCTTCACTGCGGTGGGTGGGGAGGGTTTGAGCCGAATATGAAGTCAGAGTGAAGCGTAGAGCGAGGCCACCGCCCCGCCCCCTTCACGATTGACCAGCGTCACCCGCCCCCCATGCAACCGCGCCACCTCCTGCACGAACGACAGCCCCAGCCCGGAACTGCGTTGCCCGGTCGCCGGCCGCGCCAGTGAGTAGAACCGTTCGAACACGCGCGCCAGCGCGTAGTCCGGCACACCGCTGCCGCGATCGGCCACGTGCAGCACCACGGCATCGCCGTCGCGCGCCGCGCTGATCTCCACGATCGAGCCTTCCGGTGAAAACGCCAGCGCATTCTCCAGCAGATTGTTCAGCGCCTGCCCGAGCAGCCACCTGTCACCCAACACCGACAATCCATCAGCAACCTGCACATGCACGGTCACCCCGGCCGCCTGCGCACGCATCGCCACCGCCTCAGACGCCGCCTGCAGCAGCGGCTGCACCGCGATGCGCTCGCGCTTCTGCAGCCAGCCGTGCTGTTCCACTTCGGCCAGCGCCAGCAGCTTGTCGATGGTCTCGGTCAGACGCTGCTCCTGGCCCTGGATGCTGCGCGCGAAGTGCACGCGGTCGGCCTCGGGCAGCGGCTCCTGCAGCAGCTCGGCTGCGCCGCGGATGGCCGCCAACGGGCTTTTCATCTCGTGGGTGAGCGACTGCACGTATTGCTCCACGTACGCCTTGCCCTCGAGCTTGCGGCGCATGGTTTCCAGCGCGCGGCCGAGGTCGCCGATCTCGTCCCGGCGCGGCGGTGGTGGCGGCACCGGTTCGCCACGGCTGACGGCCTGTGCGTACCGATTAAGCCGCCCTACCCCGTGCATCAGCCAGGCGGTCATCAGCACGCCGATCAACGCCGACAATCCGATCAACCACGCCCCACGTTCAATGATGGCGCGCTGGCTGGCGGCAATGAAGGGATCGATGCTGCGGTTGGGCTGGGCCAGGCTGAGCACCCCGATCAGGGTGCGGCCATCGTCCGGGTCGATGATCGGCGCAGCCACATGCATCACCGTGCGGGTGGTGTCACCGGGCGTTTCCGGGCTGGAACGCGCGCCGTATTCGCCGCGCAGCGTTCGATAGACGTCGTTCCAGCGCGAGTGGTCGCGGCCGATGTCCTGCCCCATGGAGTCGTACACGACGATGCCGCGCGCATCGGTGATGGTGACCCGGTGGTCCAGCGAACGCTTCGGGAAACGCCACACCATCGCCTTGGGGTCACGCCGCTGCGCACGCGCCAGGTCCTGTACGAAACGCCCGTGGCCGATCTGTCCGGCCTTGAGGTCGGCGGCGGCCATTTCAGCCAGCACATTGGCCGCATCCACCAGGGTGGCTTCCATCGCCTGGCGCACACCGGGTTTGACCTCGTTGACGAACACCCGCATCACGAAGAACGCGGCGATGCCGACGATCAGGAAAAACCCCAGGAACAGCTTCAGCCCCAGCCGCACGCTACACCTCCAGCGCGTAACCCACGCCGCGGTGGGTGCGGATCGGGTCCGGGTCGGCCCCGGCCGCGCGCAGCTTGCCGCGCAGGGTTTTGACGTGGGTGTCCACGGTGCGGTCGGCACTGTCGGCAGCGCTGTCCCAGCCGCGATCCATCAACTGCGCACGACTGAGAATCGCGCCGGGGCGCTGCAGCAGCGCCGCCAACAGGGCGTACTCGTACCGGGTGAGGTCCAGCAGCTGCTCGCCATAGCGGATGCGGCGGCCGTCGCGGTCGATGGCGAAGCGGCCATGTGACTGCCAGCCCTGCGCCTGCTCCGGCGCAACCGCCCGGCGCAGGCGCGCACGCACCCGGGCCACCAGCTCGCGCGGCGAGAACGGCTTGGCCATGTAGTCGTCCGCCCCGAGCTCAAGCCCCAGCACACGGTCGATCTCGTCGTTGCGGGCGGTCAGGAAGATCACCGGCACCTGGCTGAAGGCCCGCAATGCACGGCAGACCTCGAAGCCGCTCAGGTCCGGCAGCCCGACGTCGAGCACCACCACGTCCACGGTTTCCGCGCGTAGCAGTTGCAGGGCCTGGCTGCCCAGGGCGCAGTGGCGGGCCTGGTAGCCCTCGCTGCGCAGGGCGTACAGCACGGTATCGGCGATGGCGGTCTCGTCCTCGACAACCAGGACGGCAGGGGCGGTAGCGTTCATGCGCGCAGCATAGCCGTTGACGCCCTTGCCCCGTACACTGCGCGCATGAATTACCACCACGCCTTCCACGCCGGCAACCACGCCGACGTGCTCAAGCACATTGTCCAGCTGGCCCTGCTTGATGCCTTCAAGCGCAAGGACAGCCCGTTCTTCGTGCTCGACACCCATGGCGGCGCCGGCCGCTACCTGCTGACCAGCGAGGAAAGCCGCAAGACCCTGGAGGCGGAAAACGGGGTCATGCGACTGATGGCGCAGCCGAAGCTGCCTGCGGTGGTGGAGCGCTATCTCAAAGCCGTACAGGCCGACAACCCGGTGGGCGCGCTGGTGAACTATCCCGGCTCGCCGCTGCTGACCGCACAGACCCTGCGCGAGCAGGACCGCATGGCAGTGTGTGAACTGCAGGACGCGGAAGCGGCCACGCTGAAGGCGCTGTTCGCCCATGACAGCCGCGTGGCCGTGCTGCAGGCCGACGGCTACACCCAGAACAAGGCGCTGCTGCCGCCGAAGGCCAATGGCGCGAAGATCGGCCGCGGGCTGGTGCTGATCGACCCGCCCTACGAGGCACAGGACGCCGAGTACCAGCGCATCCTGGCTTCGATCGAGGAGATCCTGGGCCGCTGGGCCCAGGCCAGCTTCGCCATCTGGTTCCCGATCAAGCAGCGCCGCACGGTGCTGCACTTCCTGCGCAAGGCCTGCGCGCTGCCGGTGAAGTCGGTGCTTACAGTAGAACTACTGGTGCGCCCGGACGATTCGCCGTTGAGACTCAACGGCAGCGGCATGCTGCTGCTCAATCCGCCGTGGCAGTTCGACCAGGTATTGGCCCCGGCCATGCCGGTGCTGAAGCAGCATCTGGGCGAAGCCGGAGCCAGCACCCGTCTGCAATGGTTGAAGCAGGCCGAATAAGCCCCCCGTTCCCCGTGTGAGTGTTTCGTTCACGGAACGCGCCCCCGGGGATGCGAGAATCCGAAGACCACCAAGGAATCACCGGTATGGCTACCCGTAACCGCATGCCGCCCTGGCACGAGATCTTCAAGGCCCCCAGCGGCCACGAACTGCTCATCCGTCCGATCCGGCCGGAAGACAGCGCGCCGTTGCAGGCATCGTTCAGTCTGTTTGGTCCGGAAGAAATCCGCGACCGTTTCCTGCAGTCGGTGACCGAGGTGTCGCCGGACACCACCCAGCGCCTGACCCATCCCAACCCCAAGACCGAAATCACTCTGGTGGCCGCCGAATCGGTGCCCGCCGGTGAAGCGGTGGTGGGCGCGGTGGCCCGCGCCTCGATCATCTCCGGCACCCGTGACGCCGAGTACGCCATCCTGATCAGCCGCTTCCTGGTGGGCCAGGGGCTGGGCCGGCAGCTGATGCGCAAGCTGGTGAAGTGGGCGCGCGGCAAGTACCTGGACCGCCTGTATGGCGATGTGGCCGAAGAGAACGAACCGATGAAGCAGCTGGCCGCTTCGCTGGGGTTCAAGCCGATGCCGCACCCGCAGGGCACGCCGGGGCTGGTGCGGATGGTGCTGGAGCTGGATAGCTGATCCTGGTTGCCGGCCAGCGGCCGGCACTACCGGCGTGACTCGGTGACTACGGAGCCGTCTGCTAAAATCGCCGGCTCATGTCACGTATCTCCTACCCCGCTCCGCCGCTGCCGCGTGCCGGCCAGCTCCGCGCCTGGTGGCGCGCTCCCGCTTCGGCCACTGCGCTGGCGTGGCACATCGCCCGCGCCGCGCAGACGCATGACGGCCCGTTGCTGGTCATCGCCCGCGACAACCATGGGGCGAACCAGATCGAAGCTGATCTGCATACCCTGCTGGGCGCGGATGACAGCCTGCCCGTAGTGGCGTTCCCGGACTGGGAAACGCTGCCCTACGACGCCTTCAGCCCACACCCCGACATCATTTCCCAGCGCCTGGCCGCGCTGCACCGCCTGCCCACGCTCAAGCGCGGCATCGTGGTGGTGCCGGTGCAGACCCTGCTGCAGCAGTTGGCTCCGCTCAAGTATGTGATTGGCGGCAGCTTCGACCTGAAGGTGGGCCAGCGCCTGGATCTGGATGCGGAGAAGCGGCGGCTGGAAGCGGCTGCCTACCGCAACGTGCCGCAGGTGATGGACCCGGGTGATTTCGCAGTACGCGGTGGGCTGCTGGATGTGTTCCCGATGGGCGCGGATGCCCCGCTGCGGGTGGAACTGCTGGACGAAGACATCGACTCCATCCGCGCCTTCGACCCGGAAAGCCAGCGTTCGCTCGACAAGGTCGATGCGGTGCGCATGCTGCCCGGCCGCGAAGTGCCGCTGGACGAACTGAGCGTGTCGCGGGTGCTGGCCACCCTGCGCGAGCGGTTCGACGTCGATACCCGGCGCAGCGCGCTGTACCAGGACCTGAAGTCCGGGCTGGCACCGGCCGGCGTGGAATACTACCTGCCGCTGTTCTTCGACCAGACCGCGACCCTGTTCGACTACCTGCAGCCCAACGTGCTGCCGGTGCTCGCCTCGGGCGTGGGCGAAGCGGCGGCGGCATTCTGGGCACAGACCCAGAACCGCTACGAGCAACGCCGGCATGACGTGGAACGGCCGCTGCTGGCTCCCACCGAGCTGTATCTCACTCCCGAAGGCCTCAACGCACACCTGAACACCCTGGCGCGCGTGGAGGTCTGGGCCGCGGACCATCCGCGCATTGCCGAGGCGCAGCCGCTGGGCGACCAGCCACTGCCGCCTCTGCCGGTGGCCGCGCGCGACGCACCTGCAGGCGAAGCCCTGAAGTCGTTCCTGGGCCACTACCCCGGCCGGGTCGTGATCGCCGCCGATTCTCCGGGCCGTCGCGAAGCGTTGCTGGAAGTGCTGGCCGCCGCTGAGCTCAAGCCGCCGGTAGTCCCCGACCTGCCGGGGTTCCTGACCGACGACAGCGCGCGCTTTGCGATTACCGTGGCCCCGCTGGAAGACGGCTTCGCACTGGAAGCACCGGCGTTGGCGGTGCTGACCGAGCGCCAGTTGTTCCCGGAACGTGCCGGCACCACCCGGCGCAGCCGCCGGGTCGGCCGCGAACCGGAAGCGATCATCCGCGACCTCGGCGAGCTGACCGAAGGCGCGCCCATCGTCCATGAAGATCACGGTGTGGGTCGTTACCGTGGCCTGATCGTGCTCGATGCCGGCGGCATGCCGGGCGAATTCCTGGAGATCGAGTACGCCAAGGGCGACCGCCTGTACGTGCCAGTGGCCCAGCTGCACCTGATCAGCCGCTACAGCGGTGCCTCGCCGGAAACCGCGCCGCTGCATTCGCTGGGCGGCGAGCAGTGGACGAAGGCCAAGCGCAAGGCCGCCGAGAAAGTCCGCGACGTTGCCGCCGAACTGCTGGAAATCCAGGCACGTCGCCAGGCCCGTGCCGGCCTGGCCCTGCACGTCGACCGGGCCATGTACGAACCCTTCGCGGCCGGCTTCCCGTTCGAGGAAACCCCCGACCAGCTGGCCGCCATCGACGCCACGCTGCGCGACCTCGCCAGCAGCCAGCCGATGGACCGCGTAGTCTGCGGTGACGTCGGCTTCGGCAAGACCGAAGTGGCCGTGCGTGCGGCCTTCGCTGCCGCCAGCGCTGGCAAACAGGTCGCGGTGCTGGTGCCAACCACGCTGCTGGCCGAGCAGCACTACCGCAACTTCCGCGACCGATTCGCCGATTACCCGTTGAAGGTGGAAGTGCTGTCGCGCTTCAAGACCAGCAAGGAAATCAAGGCCGAGCTGGAGAAGGTGACCGCCGGCACCATCGACGTCATCGTCGGCACCCACCGGCTGCTGCAGCCGGACGTGAAGTTCAAGGACCTGGGCCTGGTCATCGTCGATGAAGAACAGCGTTTCGGCGTGCGCCAGAAGGAAGCGCTGAAGGCGATGCGCGCCAACGTGCACCTGCTGACCCTGACCGCCACGCCGATTCC
>JAEXNZ010000430.1 GCA_023439425.1 Pseudomonadota bacterium | reverse complement strand
GGATTCCGGACCGGTACGCGACACGGACCGGTCTGATGCGGCGGAAGAGGAAGACCAGTTCGCCGCACGGACCGGTGCGCCAAACGGACCGGTCCGTCTCGCGGACAAAACCGGTCCGTCTGACGATCAAAACCGGTCCGTCTCGCGAACAAAACCGGTCCGTCAGACGGACCCTAAAGGTCATTATCTATCAGTAAAGGTCAGTGAACCGTCATCCGCGTGTGCGCGCGAGGACGAATTCCGCCTGACTGCAGCCGAAGTCGATCAAGAGCTGATCGGCTTCCCGACGGTGCCCTACGGCATGGACCGCGAGGTGCTGGCCAGGTTCGTGCGGCATCGGCGCGTCATGAGACGGGCTCTGACGATTTCGGCCTGGATGTCCATGCAGCCGCGGCTACGCGAGCTGGTCGGCGACGGCCATGACCTCAACGAATCACTGCGCCAAACGATGGAAGCGGGCCTCGTTCTGCCCGTTACGCCAACCACCAGGGGGAACACGCATGCACAGCATGGAGAATCTGCTGCCGACCGAGTCCGACGACTCGCCGAGGAAGGTGATCGCCGCGATGCAGAAGCCGAGGCCAGCGCCGCAGGCAGCTACGCCGTTGTCGAAATCATCGATCCGGACGCTGTGGGTTCGCATGGCTGAGATCTACGGCCTGAAATGGACGAAGGGCTATGGCGAAGATCCCAACCAGGGTGCGGCGCTGACGTGGGCGAAGGGTCTCGCTGGCATTGCCGGCGAGCAGCTGGCAGCAGGGCTCAGTGCCTGCATTGCGAGTGCAGATCCCTGGCCGCCGTCGCTCCCTGAGTTCCGGCTGATGTGCCTTGGCATCCCGTCCTTCCCCGCGGTGCGACTGGACATTGCCTGCAATGATCCCTTCAGTCGGCTGGTGTGGCAGTACCTCGATGGGTACCGGTTCAAGACTTCGAGCGCGGAGAAGGCCGATCGGCTGCTGCAGGATGCCTACGAGTTGGCCCGTGAGTTCGTGATGCGTGGTGGAGCGCTGCCGGCAGAGCCTGCCGGCGTGCTCGATCACCCGACGCGGAATGTCGCGCCCAAACCGGCCAGTCCGGAGGCGGTGCGGCAGGCCGAGCAAGCCATTGCGGAAATGTTCGGCAGGCATACGGTGCCGGCGGAGAACGACGACGAGCGGCCGCGAGGGAAGATGGCAGCTGCGGGGTTGGATCCGTGATCGACCCAACATCGCTTCGCAGTTACCACCGTCACCTGGCACTGCACGTGCTGCAGGGGGCTACCCAGCTCACTGCGTCTGAGTTGCATGAGGCTATGACGACCTGCTCGCTTGCAGAGGGGCATCCCCGCGAGTGCGCAGCGGTGTCGCCGGCGGCCGTAGCAGGGATGCTCAAGGGCATGCAGGGCGAGAACTTGGTCGTGCAGGGCCCGGACAAGAAGAACCAGCGCTACGGCCGGGACGAGCCGACCTGGTCAGCTGCACTTGGTGCAGCACCTGTCGGGTGTCCCGCAGCGCCTGGGACTCGCGCTGGCGGACGTGGCCAGGACCCAGCTGCTGCTGGTGCCGGCGAGCTGCGGAACATCAGCGTCGCCCAGCGCTTGGCGTTCCTGCAGATCGAATCCCAGGAGCTGCTCAAGGATCTGGCGCGCGACCACGCTGCCTTCGAAGAGCGCGTGCGGCAGCAGCTGGCGGCGTTTGAAGCCAGAGCCATGCGTCTGCTGGGACTCACCGACGGTGTTGGCCAATGAGCGCACGTGGCCTGCGATTCAGCCGCCTCGAGGACATGCCCGAGGGCATGCGTCGCCTGGTGCAGGGTGCCCAAGGCGCTCCTGCCGCTGCGGCGGCGGCCAAGGTCGTCGATGCCGCGGCCGCTCCGAAGCGGCGCAAGTACGGCAACGTGCCGACCATGGCCGATGGCATCCGGTTCGACTCGAAGCGCGAGGCTGCGTACTACGAGCAGCTGAAGATGCGCAAAGCCGGTGGCGAGGTGCACTTTTGGCTGCGCCAGGTGCCCATCCATTTGCCGGGCGGAACGAAGTACGTGATTGACTTCCTGGTGTTCCTGCGAGACGGCACGGTGGATTTCGTGGACGTTAAGGGCAGGGAGACGAAGGAGTTCCGCATCAAGCGGCGCGAGGTCGAGCACCACTACCCGATCAAGGTGCTGCTGGCATGAGCGGTTGGAAGCCATCGCGCGCTGGTTCCCCTGGGGCATTGGATCTCTCCAAAGTGCCCACCGCAACATTGCTCCAGGAACTGGGCCGGCGGTGCGGGGAGCCTGGCCGTGCCGCGGCCGGGACTTCCACCAGCAGGCCGAAGCCGTTCGCTACAAAGGCGCTGTGGGCGAAGGACAAGGCGGATCAGGCTCGCGCGAAGTTGGAAGAGACCCGCGCCCTGCCGGCGGTCAATAGTGAGGCAGCTGCGGAGCGGTACCAGCTGTTGGTGGCGCTGGAGGAAGAGATCGAGAAGTTCGATGGTATGTCGGCCGCGTTCGCGAGGAAGGGGCAATGAGGCCTGGAGAAATCAAAGCACGGTTCCCTACCGAGGCCGCTCTGTGCACCTTGCTTTGCGAATGCCTGGCGTCGACCGGCTGCTGGGAGATCTACCCGGAGACGGCGGGGTTCGACGTTCTGGCGGTCTGGAAGGCAACCGGCCACCAGCTGGGTGTCGAGGCCAAGCTGCAGCTCAACTCCAAGGTCGCGGACCAGATACTGCCGCATCACTGGCGCGGCGGGGGAGGCAGAGGGCCAGACTTCCGCGCCGTGCTGGTGCCGTGTGCCACCGAGGCGAACTACGGGATCGCCAGAATGCTGGAAATGCTCGGCGTGCAGGTGTTGGTGCCTGACAGCTGCAGCAACCGCTGGGATCCCCAGCCCGGCGAGCAGATTCAGCGAGACGTCTACCGCAGCGACATGCGCAATGCGGCACCTTGGGACGCCGAGGCGGGACCGCTTCACAACTACTGCCAGCCGGCATGGTTCGACTGGAACCCTACCCAGCGCTGTGTGCTGCCGGAGATTGTGCCGCTGGTGGCCGCCGGCGTGCCGTCGCCCCTGCGTCTGACGCCTTGGAAGATCGGCGCGCTGAAGGTGCTGGCCGACATCGAGGTCGACGGTTTCACCACTGCGAAGAGCGTGCGATCGCATGGCGTGGATCCGCGCCGCTTCTGCGCCTCAGATGGCTGGCTGCAGATGCTGGGTGGCGGCCGCTGGGGAAGGGGGGCCATCCCTGCCTTTGACCAGCAGCCCCCCGAGGCCTACGCCCAGTTGCTGGCCGCTGCACGCGCAGACCGCGCTTCTGCTTCCCCCCACCGGCAAGAGGATGCCATTTCATGATCCGCACCTTCGAGAGCCTCGACGAAGCAGCGCACCACCTTTATGTGGAAGGCCTGGACGGTCCGCTCCGCTGCTATGTCGACGGCGCGCTGTGGGACGTATGGGTTGACGGGAGATCTGCCTTGGTCGGCGAGGGCGCAAGCACGTGAAGCAATCGTCGAAGAAGCCAGTTGACGTCTGGACCAACGAGGCCCGGGATCCCCTGGAGTTGCTGGCACGCCTGCTGGTGGGCGGGAGCTATCGGGTTCCCGTGGAAGGTCGCAGTACGCTGGCTCCCTTGAGAAGCAGTGATATTGCCGGCGCAGTGGCGTACATGCAGGACCCGCTGGAGAAGCACACGGCGCTCGCCGTTGCAACGCGCATGGGCCCGCCGGCCGTCGCCAGGCTGACGCTGATGGCATACCGGAATGTCGCCCAGGCCGTCCGCGCAGCCCGGCCGCGTCCGCTGGACTTGTCGCTGCCGGCGGACCGCTGGCGGCTACGCCTGGTGATCTACGACGCTGCCCACGAGCTTGTCTGGCCAGAGCAGCGGCAGACATGGGCAAAGCTGGCCAAAGCCGCAAAGATGCGCAAGAGCACGTACATTCAGGTCCACACCTGCGCCACGTCCGTCCTGCAGGCGGCCCTCAACGGAGGCCGCCTGGGGTTCCGCCGGGCCATGTGGACAGGAAGGCAGTAGCTCGGATCAGTGCTGCAGCACCAGGTAGTCGTCCATCTTCCTCCGAAACTCGTTGAGATTCTTGTAGACCCGTTTGCGGATCTCGTTCGCAGCTTTGACTGCGGCTTGGTACTCCGCTTGGAGATTGGCCGGAATCGGTTGCACTCGACCGAGCTCACGCCGCGTCTCTCGTGCCTCAGTCAGGTCTACCAGTGGCACGTAGAGATGGTCGTTTACGAAATCGGCAATCGCGTGACCAAAGAGCCATCTTGCCTCGGCCAACGGTGCAAGCAGCTCCAGTTCCTTATGGATGCCCTTGTGCCCCAGTGTGTCCACGACTTTCTGGTTGATTTCCTTGTAGAGCGTGTAACGGCGATCGAACAGGTCGCTGCGGAGCTTGTTGCGCGCGGTCTGCCACTGGCGATACGCGATCACACCCACCGCGCCGGCGATTCCAAGCTGACCGACAGCCGTGAGCGCCCTGATTTGAAGATCCGTCATCCATAGCACTGTCTCAACCATTGCGACCCCTCCTGTGATGGGCAGAGAGTACCCGTTTTGTTAAGGTTTGTTAGGGCGGATCGGCCGCCTTTCAACCTGCGATGGAGCAACTAAATGACACGGAATGCCCGTGGCGCTCAGATACTTGCTGAAGCCCAGACCTTGTATGACAGTTTTCGTTGGGCCCGGATGGATATCCATGGCCGCCTAGTTCCGATCGCTGGCTCGTCGCTCCAGACGGCGCATGATAGTCGCGCCCCCGGAGTTGCCGAGCGCTTGGAGAAAGGGGAAGCCAGCTACAAGTGGCTCGCCGCCAGCCTCGATGCGATCGGTTCAGAGTTCGGGGACAATGCCGCGAAGCCGTTCTATCTGTGCTGAAGCTGTTTCAGACGTTGCAGCTCAAGGTGGAGCAGCTCCGTGCCGCGGAGCTCGAAAAGGAATGGCTGTCCAAGCAGAGAGCCTCCGGAAACGAGAATTCCGGTTTTGAAGATCGATGGGACGTGGTCGCGGAGCAGCTGTCGAAGCTGGATGCCTACATCTTTGGCGCGGGAGATCGAGCCGATTCAGTTGGCTCGGCCATGGTCCAGGCCGTAAGCGATCTCGATATGGCGATCAGAAATCCGCCTTCAACAGCGTAAAACGTTCAGCATGCTGACCGCAGTCTCTTCCTCATGAGGAAGATTTTTTCCTCATGAGGAACCTCAGTTGCCTCGGGAACCCAAAGTAGGTTCCAATTTCTACAGTGGGCGTTCCTGTGGGTGACGCCGAAAACTCAAAGGCCGTTGGCTGACCAGGACTTGGGAGTCCTCTGGTTGGCCAGCGGCCTTCTCGTTTGCGGGATAGAGCAGCTCGGCAGCTCGCGTGGCTCATAACCACGAGGTCGGTGGTTCGAATCCACCTCCCGCTACCAACTGGCCGGTAGTCATGGCCACTTCCAAAGCCAGCAGACAGCCCGTCGTGAGACGCGCCGCTGGTGACCGCGCGACTGCAGTAGACGCGGTGGAGGTGGGCCATGCCGGCTTTCATTCTCTTGGGGGCACAGCGGTGGGCATCAAAGAGCAGATCACGACGGACCTGGCAGTCGCAGGTTCGAAGATCGGGGCAGCGGCCAGCGTCACCGCCGCGACCTACACCCCCGGCTACACGCTCAGCGACTGGGCGCTGGTGGGCACGATCATCTTCACGATCGTCCAAACCTTCACGGTCATGGTGAAGAACTGGGGCGACTGGTCTGCATGGTTCGGAGCGCGATTGGTGAACGCCAGGCGCGTCTGGGCGTGGATCCGCCGCCGTGGCTGAGCAACAGCTGACCACGAAACAGCGGGTGGGCTTCGCCGCTGCGCCGGTCGCGCTGATCGCAGCCCTGGTGGCTGCCCTGGGCACCAACGACTCGGCACACGAAGGCCGGCGCTATACCCCGTACTACGACTCGGCCGGGGTCCTGACCGTCTGCGCCGGCATCACCGGCCCTGCAGTGGTCAAGGGCAAGCGCTACACCGACGCTGAGTGCACCCAGCTGGAGACGGTCTACGTCAAGACGATGCTGGGCCACATGGGCCGCTGCGTCGGCGGGGAGTTCCAGTTCCACGAGATCAAGGCCTGGGGCCACTTCGCCTACAACATCGGCAACCAGGGCTTCTGCAACAGCACGGCAGCCAAGCGCCTCAATGCCGGCGAGCGGAAGACGGCCTGCGCTGAGATGTGGAAATGGCGGTTCGTCACCATCGGCGGTGTGAAGCGCGATTGCGCGCTGCCGCAGTGGCAGGCGAAGTGCGGCGGCATCATCGATCGGCGCACCTGGGAAATGGCCACATGCGAGGCACGGCTGTGACCATCGCGGCACGACTGAGCGCCTGGTGGGCAGCCTGGAAGTGGGTAGCCATCCTGGGCGTGCTGCTGTTGGCGTCGGCCTGGCTCAACGTCGTGCAGTACGGCAACCGCCGAGCTGCAGCGGAGCAGGCGAGGGCGGAGACGCTCGCCGACACCCTGAAGATCACCTCGGCGATCGCCGGCGATGCCAAGGCCGACAGTGAGCAGCTGCTGAAGCGCCTTGAGGCCATTGCGGATCGTGGCCAGCGCGTCAAAAACATCTACCGCGCAGCTGCTGCAGCCGAGCCGCTGCCGGCGAACTGCGCACCTGGCCAGGCCAGGGTCGACGCAATCAACCAGGCCCTCGGGCCCACAACCGGAACCCAGAAGTGAACCAGGTCGTCAGCATCGGACGCGTTGTCCACTACACCCTGTCCGAAACCGATGCGATCAGGATCAACGCCCGCCGCACCGATTCGTCCTCCATCCAGGAGCGGCTGCTCGATGACGTGTGGCCGGTCGGGGCCCAGGCCCACATCGGCAACAAGGCCCAGGCCGGCGACGTACTGCCGGCCATCGTGGTCGTCGTGCATCCCGGTGGCCAGATCAACGCCCAGGTGTTCCTCGACGGCAACGACACCTTCTGGGTGACCACCAAGGAACAGGCCAGCGATGAGTCCGGATCACACCCGGGCCGCTGGCACTGGCCGTCCATCCCGCGTTCCAGCTGAAGGAGAGGTCCATGCAGCATCAGAACAAGGTTTCCCCGGAAGACGTCGAGGCCGCAATCGTCAGCGAGCGCTACTTCACCGCGGCCGAGGGTGTGGTGGGCGCTTACGCCGTGCGCGATGGCGTGCACCCGGTTGGGGTGACCCCCAGCCAGGAAGAGCACAGCCAGCTCGACCTGGTCACCTTCTGCGTGCTGCTGCTGGCCAACGGTTGCAAGGTCGTTGGCGTGAACTATGGTCCTGTGGATCCGGCTGGTTTCGATGCCGCCTTTGGGCGCGCAGACGCCCGTGCCCGCGCCGTCGATCAGGTCTGGCCGCTCCTGGGCTTCAGGCTGCGTGACGAGCTGGCAAAGCCGGTGCTGACCGAGGGTGATGCCCTGGCAGACCTGCACGGCACGCCGTGCCCGGAAAGCTTGAGCGACCGCTGAGTCATGCGTGCCGTGGTCCTCCTGATGCTGGTGATGCTCGCTGGTTGCGTTGGCGCTCCTGCGCGGGTCCCGGCCCAGTGCGACGCCATGTGCTTCCAGCGCTGCGTCGGAGAGGGCGAGGACACCGGAGTGCGCGTTACGGCGGATCCAGCTGCTGCAGGAACGTGGGATCAGATCGGCGAAGACGTCGTCGGCCAGCTGGCCGGCAAGCTGCGCAGCTGCGATGTCCGCCGCAACGCGTGTGTGCAGTGCCTGCGCCGCCTCGACAAGCAACGCGTCATCCAACTTTGAGCGACGCCCTGTGAGCCGCACGCCCGCCAGCTACAGCCTCACCGTCGTGCGCGGCGCGACGTGGGAGGACGATTTCACCTATACCAATCCGGACGGGAGCCCGTTCGACCTTTCGGGCTACCAGGCGCGGATGCAGGTGCGGACCCTGGCGGGCCAGTTCGGTATGACCGAGGCTGACACCCTGATGCTGGAGCTCACCACCGCAGGCGGCAACCTGGTCATCGGTGACCCGCTGGACGGGGTGGTCTCCATCACAGTGCCGGCGGCCGAGACGATTGTGCTGAACCCGGAAAACCTGCGGAAGGTGAAGCACTGCTACAGCCTGGAGCTGTTCAAGCCAGCAGGCGCTGATCCGGAGTATGTGATCCCGCTGGTCGCCGGCAAGGTCACCGTCCAGGGCGAGACCACCCGCTGATGCCTGTGATCGTGGACCAGCGTGGATCGGCCCGGGTCATCGTGGTCGAGCGGCGCAGCGCCGTGGCCGTGCGTAAATCTGGAACACCGGCGGTGACTGTCGCGGTACCGACGCCGGTCGGGGCCGTGACCGCAGATACCCGGACAGTCGAGGTCGCCGCTCGCGGCGCACAGGGACCTGCGGGGCCTGCCGGCCGCGACGGTACCGCACCCCAGGTGTCATACCCGGTTGGCGAGGTCATCCACGGGCAGCGCGTAGTGCGGCTGGACGATGGCCAGGTGTTCCACCCCGACACCAGCGTCATGGACCACGCCCTGAGGTGCATCGGCGTGGCCACCCAGTCGGCCAGCAGCGGCGAAGTCGTCGTGCAGCTTGCCGGCGCACTGACCGAGAGCAGCTGGAACTGGGCGGACGGCCCGGTGTGGTGCGGTCCCGATGGCTCGCTGACCCAGAACCCTGCCAGCACCGGCTGGTTGCTGTGCGTAGGCCGGGCGGCCGCGCCGACCGTTCTCATGATTGATCTCGAAACCCCTATCGGGAGGACCTGAACCATGGCTCAGAAAACGCTTCAGCTCTCGGCCGCCAACATCCCGACAGAGGTTGAGGCCCTGCAGGTGTCGGCAGGCGCTGCTGACGCAGGCAAGATTCCTGCGCTGGGAGTTGACGGTCGCTTCCACACCTCGCTGATGCCCGCCGGCATCGGCGCTGATACGAAGATCTACCCGGCCAGCGAGCTGATCGCACCTGGCGACTTCGTAAACATCCACGACAACGCCGGCACCGCCAGCGTCCGGAAGGCAGATGCTAGTGCCGCGAGCGCCGGGAAGAAGGCACATGGTTTCGTGCCGGAAGGCGCAGCCTCTGGTGCCGCTGCCACTGTCTACTTCGAAGGCCCGAACAGCGCCCTTTCAGGCCTGACGCCCGGAACCACCTATGTACTGAGCCACTCAACGCCAGGTGGGGTGGTCGCCCAGGCCGCTGGTACCACTTCCGCCGGGCACATCCTGCAGGTCCTGGGCGTGGCCACCGACGTCGGCGAGATCAACGCCGAGATCGGCCAGCCGGTGGTGCGTGGCTGATATGGCGGTGCGCAAGCCCCTGGTGCTCGATTCGGAGAACCGGATGGTGGAGCTGCCGGCCGGCGACAGCGTGCCCGGTGGTCGAGCCGTGCCGTTCTACCTGCAGGACGGCACGCCGAGCCCGATTCCGCTAAATGCCGATGGCGAGGTGCCGTTCCTCCTGCAGGACGGCACGCCGTCGAACATCCCTGTTCAGGTGTAGGGCATGGGTATCCCGATAAAGGCGACCATGAGCGGTGGCGAAGCCACCGGGTTCGCGGAGATGAGACCGGACGACCCAATGGCCAGCAATTTGCTGGCGAACTACTCGTCCAAGAACAAGTTCATCAACGCAAACTTTGGTATCTGGCAGCGCGCTACCTCTCAAGTCAATATGGGCGGCTACTGCGTTGACCGCCACATCGGCAACAGATCCAATGTGACCGCACCCATTTCCCGTATCGACTTGGGTCCGGCCAATCCAACCGGCCGGTGGGGATGCAGAATCTCCGTTACGGCCACTTCCGGCACGCACGGCTGCAACTTTGGGCAGAAGATTGAGAACGTTGGAACGTTCTCCGGTCAGCAGGTCACACTGAGCTTAAAGGCGGCTGCGGACGTTGCAGGGAAGAAGCTCGGTGTCCGCGTTATTCAGTCCTTCGGGGCCGGTGGCAGTGCGACGGTTACGACAGAGGTGGGGGTTTTCACCCTCGCCAACACGCACTCGGTGCAATCACTCTCCTTTGTTGTCCCGCCAATCTCCGGGAAGATCCTTGGCTCGGACAATAACGATTGTCTCTGGATTATTTTGGATTTCGCTGATTCGTCGGCGCACGGCGGGCAGTTAAGCGGGCAGCTCGGCGTATACGACCTGGACTACTGGCAGCTTGAAGTCGGGCCAAACTCCACGCATCTCGATGAAAGAGACCCTGCTGTCGAGTTCATGATTTGCCAGCGGTTCTATCAGATCACCAGTATGCAAGGTGTAACTGGGGTCACGTTTACCACCAACGGCGACACGCGCTGCACGCGCAACCTGCGTGTAAAAATGCGCGCTACACCCTCATTCGGTTACACCGGCTCTCTGGACGTGATCGGGCAAGGCCCTGATGGGACGTTCCTGAACATAAATCTTGGCACTCTTAGCGTCAGCGCAAGTAGCGAAATCGTAGCGATTGGCGGTGTTTCCAATATTGTGCCCTTGCAGGCGGGTGGGGGCGTTGTCACCTGGGGCGACAATCGAGCCAACTTCTGCAACATTCATACGGACGCGGAGCTTTGAGCATGTACCAGCTCACCGACGAAACAGATACCGTCCGCGACCTCGAAACAGGTATGTGGGTTAGGGAGGGGACTTGGCTCTGGGGCATATATCAGGACTTTCTCGCAGCCGGTGGCATACCTGAGCCCGTTCCTGTTCCTGCGCCGCCGTATGAGCCGAACACTCCGGCGCATCACCGCGCCATCCGAAACGCTGCGTGGACGTGGATGGCCGGAGTTGTCCAGGATCGAGGGTACGACACGATCGAGAGCTGCTGCAGTTACTACAACAGCGCAGTATCGAGGTACAGGGAAGAGGCGCGCGCGATGGTCGCATGGCGAGATGACGTGAACCAGACGCTTGAAGGCCTGGTGTTAGCGCCGCCGGCTGGCGTCGTTACCTGGGAGCAGGTATGCCCACTTCTGCCCCAGCCAGAATCCTACCCGTGGCCAGCAAAGCTGGAGCTGCCTCTGGAGACGGTTGAAGGACCGATCACTTTGCCTTGACGCTGAGCAACAGGACTGTCCCCCATGGCCGGAAGAACTGATCCTGCGACCGGCCTGCAGGACCAGCAGCGCCGATTCGCAGACGAGTACCTGATCGATTTTAATGGCACGGCCGCCTACCAGCGTGCCGGCTACAAGGCGACTGGCGCGGTGGCAAGCGCTGCCGCTGCCAGGTTGCTGAGCAACCCGAAGGTGCAGGCCTACCTCACGAGCCGGAAGGCGGAGCTGCTGGCGGCCCAGCAGGTCAATCAGGAAGCCGTGCTGGGCCGTCTCGCCTTCATGGCCCTGGGCGACATCCGCACGCTGTTCGACAGCAACGGTAACCTCAAGCCCATGAGCGAGCTCACCGCCGAAGAGGCCAGCATGCTCCAAGGCGTGGAGATCTTCGAAGAATGGGAAGGCCGCGGCGAAGACCGCCGCGCCATCGGGCTGACCAAGAAGGTGAAGTTCGTCAGCCGCCTCAACGCAGTGAAGACGCTGGGTCAGCACTTCGGGATGTTCAGCAAGAAGGTCGAAGTGACAGGCAAGGATGGTGGGCCCATGGAACACACGCTGCTCGGCGATGTCCTGGATCTCATTGACGGCTCCGACACCGGCCCGGGCCCGGCGACCTCGCGGGGTACGTAGGGGTGGCGGAGCTGAGTGACCAGGACGCCAGCCGGATCATGGACAGGCTGGGGGACCGCTGGTGGAGGATGAACAACCTCTACAGGATCACGGACAAGTACGGGCGGAAGGTTCAGTTCAAGCTGAATGAAGTCCAGGCGGACCTGGATGACAACCTGCACACCCTCAACCTGGCGCTGAAATCGCGCCAGCACGGCATCACTACCTGGGCCTGTATCCGCGCCCTGGACATGGCGCTGTTCAAGAAGAACACCAAAGCGGGCGTGGTGGCGCACACCGCCGGCGACGCGGCGAAGTTCTTCCGCAGCAAGGTGCTGTACGCCTACGACAACCTGCCGGAGTGGCTGAAGAAGCTGCGGCCGGCGGTGCGTCGGGACATGCGAGACGGCGTGCTCGAGCTGGGCAATGGATCCAGCATCGAGGTATCGGTGTCGCACCGCGGCGGCACGCTGCCCTTCCTGCACATCTCCGAATACGGCCCGATGTGTGCCATGTACCCGGAGCGGGCGGGGGAGGTGGCGTCCGGTGCTCTGAATGCCATCGCGCCCGGC
Source organism: Pseudomonadota bacterium (assembly GCA_023439425.1). Taxonomy (GTDB): domain Bacteria; phylum Pseudomonadota; class Gammaproteobacteria; order Xanthomonadales; family Xanthomonadaceae; genus Stenotrophomonas. The sequence goes on along the minus strand of JAEXNZ010000430.1, from coordinate 1,944 downwards.
AACATCGTGGTGATCGAGTCCACGGCCTACGGCGCGGCCGGCGACTTCTACGAGCGCTGCCAGACCGCGATCGAGCTGGACCGCCAGGTGCGTGCCGGCACGGCCAAGCTCACCACGATGGACTACAAGTTCCACTTCTATCCGTGGTTCCGGGATCCGATCAACGAGCTGGATCCGGATGGTGTGGCCATCGCCGCTGAGGACGAAGCCTACTTCGCCAAGGTCGAAGCGGAGATGCACTACACGCTCAGCCCTGATCAGAAGGCCTGGTACGTCAAGAAGGCGGCCGAGCAGCGCGACAAGATGATGCGCGAGCATCCAAGCACCCCGGAAGAGGCGTTCAAGGCCAGCACCGAGGGTGCGTACTACGGCAAGGAAATGTCGAAGGCCGATGCCGACGGCCGTATCACCCTGCTGCCGATCAACCCGCACGTGCCCATCCACACGTTCTGGGACATCGGCCGCAGCGATGCCACCGCTATCTGGTTCATGCAGGAAAACGGCCCGTGGCTGGATTTCGTCGACTTCTACGAGAACAGCGGCTTCGGCGTGGCGCACTACGCCCAGGAGTTGCGGAACCGGGGATACCTGTACGGCAAGCACTACTGGCCGCACGACGGTGCTAACGAGGACTGGTCGGCTAATGAGAACCGGGTTCAGGTCGCCGGCAAGCTGGGCATCAAGCCCATCGTCGTGGTTCCCAGGATCAACGATGTCACCGAAGGCATCGACATGGTCCGCAACGTACTGCCGCGGTGCCGGTTCGACCGCGTCCGGTGCGGCCCGCCGAAGTCTGGACAGGGGCGTGGCGGCCTGGAAGCGCTGCGACGCTACACGAAGGTCTGGAACGAGAAAACCGAGACCTACTCGGACTTGCCGCTGCACAACTGGGCCAGCAACCCGGCGGATGCCTTCCGCCAGTGCGCCCAAGGCTACGTCAGCAGCAGCGGCCGACGGGTAGGTGAGTCCCAATCCATGGGCAATGACAGCTGGAGAACCGCATGAGTGTTTCACCGCGAGAGCGAAACAATCCCACCACCACCGAGCTGGTCGACCTGCTGGCCTTGCTCGTCGCGGCCGCAGACGAGGGACAGCTGGTCAGCCTGGTCTTCATGCTCCGCTCGCCGGAAGGGGACACGATGGTGGATTACCGCGGCAGCCACGAGCTGACCGAACTGTCGGCACGCACGGTCCTGGAGCGCATCGCCCAAGACATCGCGGTCACCCATCCTGCGATCGCGGGCCGGATCCAGTCCGACCTGGCGGGCAAGGTGAACTGACGTGGACACGGAGCACGACGAGGTGCAGGAGCAGGTGGTAGTCCACCTGCAGCAGGCCCGGGCCTACACCCGGTACCTGACCGGCGGGGAGAACCAGGGCACCGTCGTCGAGCACCACGTGCTGACGCCTGACGAGGCGCGGGCGGCATTGGAAGAAGAGCTCGACGCCGCCTTGGCGCTGCTGGGGGCCGAAGCATGACCATCGAGCTGGCCCCAGATGGCTTTGTGTGGTGCGGCAAGAAGGGCGACCTTACCCTCTACCTGACCCACGTCGTGCGGGACGGTGACGACGACGCGGCGCTGTACATCCGCAACGAGAACCGGAAGGTCGACGGGTTGCACCCGATCACCGGCAAGGCGCAGAGCGGCTGCCCGGCATACCTGGTTGCTTTCCGGGATTTCTGGATCTTCCGGCCGGAGGACCGTGATCGTGGCCGGGTCCATAAGATCGAGGACATGGTCGCTCGCCTGCAGAACGCCTCGATCGCGCTTTACGGGCTGGATGCGCCGCCGTATCGGAACAGGATCCACGACGCGATTCTGGAGTTCTGCGACGACGTCAAGAACCTGCGGCCGCCGGCAGAGAAGACCCGGGAGCAGTGGCTGGCCGAAATGAAGGCGTCCGGCATCCACATCAAAGTGAACGGGCAAGAGGTGAACTGAT
>JAEXNZ010000398.1 GCA_023439425.1 Pseudomonadota bacterium | reverse complement strand
GTTGCAGGCATTGGTAGATACCGACCGTTGGTCGGTACCCACGTATCAATCACAGCGCTTCAAACACGCCCGCAGCGCCCATACCCGTACCAATGCACATGGTCACCATGCCGTACTTCTGCTGGCGGCGGCGCAGGCCGTGCACCAGGGTGGCAGTACGGATCGCGCCGGTCGCACCCAGCGGGTGGCCCAGGGCAATGGCACCGCCCAGCGGGTTGATCTTCGACGGATCCAGGCCGCAATCACGAATGACCGCCAGCGACTGCGCGGCAAACGCTTCGTTGAGCTCGATCCAGTCCAGCTGGTCCTGGGTCAGGCCAGCCTGCTTCAGCGCCTTGGGAATTGCGGCAATCGGGCCGATGCCCATCACTTCCGGGCGCACGCCGGCGACCGAGAAGCTGACGAAGCGGGCCAGCGGCTTCAGGCCGTAATCCTTCACTGCCTGTTCCGACGCCAGCAGCACCGCGGCGGCGCCGTCGCTCATCTGCGAGGAGTTGCCGGCGGTGACCGTGCCACCGAACTGGCCGTTGCGGAACACCGGGCGCAGCTTGGCCAGGCCTTCAGCGGACGAATCCAGGCGCGGGCCTTCGTCGGTGTCGACGATGCGGTCGCGGGTGATGATGCGGCGGCCGTCGGCGAGGTCCGGGGTGCGGGTGCGCACGTCGTACGGGCTGATCTCGTCCTTGAACTCACCGGCCTGGATCGCGGCGATGGCCTTCTGGTGCGAGGCCAGGGCGAACGCGTCCTGTTCTTCGCGCGACACCTTCCATTCCTCGGCGACCTTCTCGGCGGTGATGCCCATGCCATACGCGATGGCGACGTGGTCGTTGTCGAACACGCTCGGGGCCATGGCGATCTTGTTGCCCATCATCGGCACCATCGACATCGACTCGGTGCCGCCGGCCAGCATCAGGTCGGCATTGCCCAGTCGGATCTGGTCAGCGGCCATGGCCACGGCCTGCAGGCCCGACGAGCAGAAGCGGTTCACCGTCTGTGCGGCGATGGTGTTGGGCAGGCCGGCCAGCAGCACGCCGATGCGCGCCACATTCATGCCTTGCTCGGCTTCGGGCATGGCGCAGCCGATGATGGCGTCGTCAATGCGGTTCACGTCCACGCCCGGTGCCTGGGCGACCACGCTCTTGAGCACGTGGGCGAGCATGTCATCGGGACGGGTGTTGCGGAATACGCCCTTGGGTGCCTTGCCGACCGGGGTGCGGGTGGCGGCGACGATGTAGGCGTCCTGGATCTGCTTGGTCATTGCGGTGATCTCTCTATTAGTTACGCAGCGGCTTGCCGGTCTTGAGCATGTGCGCGATGCGGGCCTGGGTCTTTTCCTGCTGGGCCAGTTCGACGAAGTGCTTGCGCTCCAGGGTCAGCAGCCACTCTTCGTCGACCAGGGTGCCGCGATCCACTTCGCCGCCGCACAGCACGGTGGCGATGCGCACGGCGATCTCGTAGTCGTACGGGCTGATGAAGCGGCCTTCCAGCATGTTGACCAGCATCATCTTGAAGGTCGCGATGCCGACGTCGCCGGCGACCTGGATGCGACGTGCGGGCAGCGGCGGACGGTAGCCACCTTCGGCCAGCGCACGCACTTCGGCCTTGGCGATGTACAGCGCTTCATAGCTGTTGAACACCACCTTGTCGGTCGGGCGCATCAGGCCCAGTTCCTGGGCATTGACCGCCGAGTTGGAAACCTTGGCCATAGCCACGGTTTCGAAGGTCTTCTTCAGTTCGGCGAACACGTCGCCGCCCGGGCCGGCGGCGTGCGAGGCACGCACCGCCAGTTCCTTCAGGCCACCACCGGCCGGCAGCAGGCCGACGCCGGCTTCGACCAGGCCGATATAGCTTTCCAGCGCAGCCACGCTCTTGGCGCTGTGCATCTGGAATTCGCAGCCACCGCCCAAGGCCAGGCCGCGCACTGCGGTCACCACCGGCACCAGCGAGTACTTGATCGCCTGGCTGGTGCGCTGGAAGTTGTGCACCATCTCTTCGAACTGGTCGACCTTGCCGGCCTGCAGCAGGCCCAGTGCACCGGCCAGGTCGGCACCGGCGGAGAAGGGTTCCTTCTGCTGCCAGATCACCAGGCCCTGGAAGCCCTGCTCGGCGCGTTTGATCGCTTCCTGCAGGCCGTTGAGCACGTGGTCGGACACGGTGTTCATCTTGGTCTTGAAGCTGACCACGGCAATGCCGTCGCCGTCGTGCCACATGCGCACGCCGTCATTCTCGAACACGGTTTCGCCCGGGCTGAAGGTTTCGCCCAGCACCGGATCGGGGAAGCGCTGGCGCTGGTACACCGGCAGCGACGAGCGCGGCAGCTTGGCGTTGCGCGACGGGCTGAAGCTGCCCTCGGCGGCGTGCACGCCGTCGCGGCCATCGAACACCCAGTCCGGCAGCGGGGCGTTGCTCATGCTCTTGCCGGCCACGATGTCGTCGGCGATCCACTGTGCCACCTGCTTCCAGCCGGCGGCCTGCCAGGTCTCGAACGGGCCCAGCGACCAGCCGTAGCCCCAGCGGATGGCCAGGTCGACGTCGCGTGCGGTCTCGGCGATGTCCGCCAGGTGATAGGCGCTGTAGTGGAACAGGTCGCGGAAGGTCGCCCACAGGAACTGCGCCTGTGGGTGCTGGCTCTCGCGCAGCCTGGCGAATTTCTCGGCCGGGTTCCTGGTCTTCAGGATCTCGACCACCTCCGGCGCGGCGGTGCGG